>DAIDAU010000154.1 GCA_027310465.1 Rhodocyclaceae bacterium | reverse complement strand
CGTGGGGGACGAAGGGCCTCAGGTCGTCGGCGGCGAAGATCGCATCGGTCCGGCAGCGGGCGACGGACCTGGCCCAGGCGCCCAGGCTCAGCTTGCCCTGGCGGTGGAGGCTGCGGGCGGCCCAGAAGTCGTCGGACAGATTGATCCACCTGGCGCCGCTGCGCCACTCGGTGACGCGCGTCGCCACGCCTTCGGCCTTGTCGCGATAGGCGAGGTAGGGAATGTCCACGCCGCAGGCGCCGCCCATGCCGATGGTATTGACGGCGCGGGCATTGATTTCGATCAGCTTGTACGCGCCGCTGCGCGGATCGCGCTTCCATTCGATGCCCGAAATGCCGTGGAAGCCGATGCCCCGCAGCAGCCGGATCGACTGGTCTTGCACCACCGGATCGACGCAGGACTCGGTGAGCGTGCAGTAGCCGAAATCCAGCGGGAACTGGCGCAGCTTGCGGCGGATGCAGTAGCACAGCGGCTCGGACCGTTCGTTGCAGTAGGAGAGGAAGGTGAACAACTGGTCGTCCGCGCCGCCGACGACTTCCTGCACCATCACGTCGCGGTCCGCGGCGGACACCATCCGGTAGCGCTCCGCCAGTTCCTCCGGGTTCGCCGCGGCGAACCCCTTGTGGCCGCGGACCTGGCTCCCGGCGCTCGCCAGGCGCCACTTGTGCGCCACCAGCGGCTTGATGACATACGGATAGTTGGCGAGCTGGGGCGCCAGGCGGCGCAGCTCGTCCATGTCCGCCGGGAAATAGGTTTCCGGGATCGGGATGCCGAGGCGCCGGGCCTGCTCGTACTGGCTGCGCTTGTCCAGGATGACCCGGGTGACCGCCCAGGGCGGGGCCATGACGGCGAAGGCTCCCTGCAGGGCGTCGCGGTGCTTGGAGACGAAGTGGGCGCAGTCGTCGCTGGCGGGGATCAGCACCGCCCCTCCCGCGTAGCGCTGGCGCATGTCGAGCAGGAACCGCAGCAGGCCTTGTTCGTCGGCATAGAAGTCCGGCGAGATCTCGACGCCGCGGCAGTAACGGGAGGACAGGCTCAAATCCATCCGGTTCGGGTGCACGCGCACCACGGGTACGCCCTGGCGTCCGAGCGAACGCGTCAGCGCGAGAGCGATGATGCTGGTGCCCTTGCGGGTCCGCTGCGGGGTGGATTCGTGCGTGAGGATGAAGGCAGTGGGTCGGCCGCGGTCGATCTTCATGGTGGCTCCGGTCAGATGGAAATGTCGGAGGTACCCGCCGATACGGCGTTCCCGGCCGCGGCGGATACTTCGGCGGAACCGCCGCCGGCCGGCGCGAAGGCGACGCCGCGCATGATGATGCGCGCGCTGCGCTGCAGCTCCACCGCCTCGATCACGGTGCCGGCGGCGTCTGCCGACCAGCGCATGGAGAGGGACAGCACGCCCGACGGATGGCCGATGCGCAAGGCGAAGGGCGAGCCGGCCGGCGCGGCGATGGCGTGTACGACGGTGCCGGGAATCGCCGCCGCGGCGGCCAGGCAGATGCCGCCCGAAACGGCGTAGGCCTTATGGACGCGCGCCCGGTTGATGATGCGGGCCTCGACGTCCACGGTGGCCCCGTCCGGCCGGTTCGCCCCGCCGGGCGGCGCGACGATGGCGAGCTTCACCAGGCGCGGGCTGATCAGGGGCACGCGCTGGAAGCGCTCGCGATTGATGCGCTCGGCGACGATTTCCCGGGCCGTCTCGATGGCGCTGCGGAAGGGCCGATCGGCGTCGAGGACGGCCGCGTCCTCCCGGCCGGTGAGGCCGAAGGCGTCGGCGCGCGCGAACGCGTAAAGGGTGCCCGCGTCGACGACGGACACCTCGATCTGCCGCCCGCCGACGGCGAGGACCGAGACCGGTTCGCCGGCGGGCAGCAGCTTGCCCGTCACGGCGCCGCCCGGCTGCGGGAAGGCCAGATCGACGCGGACTTCCCCGTCGCGGCCGGCGTGGGCGGCGGCCCGCTGCCTCCCTTCGCCCCAGGGAATCCTGGCCACCACGGTCTTCTGGTTGCTGCGGCAATAGATGCTCACCGCCGTCACCGGCGCCTGCGGCGCCACCAGGCCTTCGGCGATGGCGAAGTCGGCCACGCCCGCGAGCAGGTTGCCGCACATGATGCCCAGGTTCACCGCCGCCTCGGCGATGCCCACTTCCACCGATTCGTATTCCACGTCGATGCCGGCGCGCCGCGAGCGCGACACGATGGCGACCTTGCTGGTGAGCGGATCGGCGCCGCCGAGGCCGTCGACCTGCCGCGGATCGGGACTGCCCATCAGGCTCAGCAGCACGCGCGCGCGCTGGTCCGGGTGCTGCGGCAGATGGTCTTCCAGCACGAACACGCCCTTGCTGGTGCCGCCGCGAATGACGGCGCAGGGGATGGCGGTCATGGGGCTTGCTCCTCAGATGATGGGGTGGGCTTGCGGTGAATCCAAACGCTGACGTCGGTCAGCCAGCGCAGCGGGCGCTCGATGCCGAGCCGGGCGAACAGCCGGCTGAGGCCGTCGCTCAGCGCGATGGAGCGGCGCTCGCCGAACAGCGGCCGTCCGGCGATGCAGAAGGGGCCGAAGCCGATGCCGTGGAACGCGACGTACCGGAAGCCCAGCGCGTCGATCCGCGCCAGCACTTCGCGGTGGTCGAGGAAGCGGCCGATGGCGAAGGCCGCCGCCGGATGCCGCCGCCGCAGCGCCATCCCCAGCAGACGCCGGACGAGGACCGCCGGGTCCGAGGCGAGCGGGCGGAAGGCGTTGCGGAAACTCAGGATCATGGTGCCGCCGGGCTTCAGCAGGCGACCGATCTCGGCCAGGATGAGTCCATAGTCCTCGACGAAGCTGATCACGCCGAGGCACACCACCACGTCGAAGCTGGCGTCGGGGAAGCCGGTGGCGCGGCAGTCGCCCTGGTGCAGGCCGCCGTCGTCCAACCCCAGGCGGCGCAATCGCGCGGCGGCGTAAGCCAGCATGTCGGGGGCGCAATCGATGCCGACGGCATCGATGCCGCGGCGGCGCAGTTCGGCCAGTACCGGGCCGCTGCCGCAGCCCAGGTCGAGCACCCGCGAAGCCGGCGTCGCCAGGGCCAGCACCTCGGCCACGGCCAGATCCCGCCGCCGGCGAAAGTTCGCTTCGTCCAGGCGCCCGGCGTCGCGCTCGTACATGGCGTCCCACGCCGCCGCCGACCCGCTGCGGGAAAACTTGCGCCGCACCGGATCCAGCGAATCGGTCAGCGGCACGCCGCCCTCCGCCTGCAGCGCTCGCGCCTGGCACCTGCGGTCATGTAACCCCTCCTCGTCGGATCGTCATAGCCGGCCGTGACTCGAGCGCAGTATCGCGACCCCCGCTGCATGCCGCTTCCGGTGCCGCATGCGCCGGATGGATTACGCGGCGGCGGCGGCCTCGCGCCTGCTGCGCGTCACTTCGTGATCCGCACGATCTCCGCGGCCAGTTGGGCAAAGCACGGCTTGAGATCGTCCGCCGTCGCGGCGTAGCAGTAGACGCCCCGCGGTTTGGCGGCGTCGTGGCAGCGCGGCGGCAGCGTGGCCGGCGGCGACGGCTGCATGGTGTTCGCCATGCATTTCAGCAGCTCTTCGCCGGTGTCGATGCCGCTCGCGTCGGCGACGCCGAACGGGTTCTTAAGCAGGGGGCCCAGGCCGAGCGTGAACACGTAGATGCCTTCGGCCTTCGACTTGTCGGCCATCAGTTCCGCCAGGTTGCGCGAAGCGAGGTTGATGTTCTTCCACGCCGCGGCCGGCGGATTCGCGGCGTTGGTGATGGTGCGGTAGCGCGTCGTGACGATGGGGAACTCGGTGGCGGCCGGGTCGTGCGCGTTGTAGAACGCAGGCAGATCCTGCAAGGCGCCGGCGATGCCGTTGCCCTGCCGGCATGGCCCGGACGGGGCCTGCGCATCCTGCTGGTCGTGCCGGTACAGTCCGGTGGGATTGCCGGGCGGCTGCGGGTAGTCTCCCGTCAGCACGGCGCCGTCGACCGCGCCGTTCGCCGCGGGCATGGGCGGGCAGCTGACCGGATTCTTGAAGGACATGTACGAGGCAAAGGTGTTCGGCGTGCCGTCGGAAAAGAACACGATGACGCGCAGCGTCGAGCGGTCCCCCAAGGCGATGCCGTTGAGCTGGTCGCGCGCGAGCCACATGCCTTCCGCGTGGTTGGTATGGCCGGCGAACTGGAAGTTGCCGATGTGCTGCTGCATGGCGGCGCGATCGAACCCGCGCGCCTGGCCCTTCCTGATGGGGTCGTCGACCAGGCCGCCGGTGGCGAAGTGGATCAGCGCCACGCGGTCGGCGGTGGGACTGAGGAATTGCAGGAAGGAAATTCCGCCGTCCCGCACCTTTTGCGCCACGCCGCTCATCGAGCCGGACGTGTCCATGACGAACGACAGGTCGACATCCTTCCGGATCGTCTGCGAAGCGGCGGCGACGTTCATGCGGTTGAGGCCGAGCACCGGCATGAGGAACAGCGGCCGCCCGGCATGCGCCGAGACGTCGATGGTTACCTGGCCGCGGTCGAAGCTGATCGTCGGGTCGTCGAGAGTGGGCGTCGACCCCAGGTAACCGGACGGATAGTTGGCGGCGAAGAACTCCCTCGCCGCCTGTCTGGCGCTCGCGGCCTGCGCGGCCTGATCGGCTCCCTGCGTTACCGCCCTGGCCCCGGCTATGCCCGCGGCATCGACCGCCGCGTTGAGCTTGGCGCGGCTCATGTAGCCGACCCCGGAGTCGATCGTCAGGCCGACCGAACCGATCAGCACGACCATGCTGAGAGCCGTCAGTATCAGCACCTGTCCTTCCTGCGCGGCCGCAAGCCTGCGCGCGGCGCGACGTACCAGGGAACGCACGTCAGAAGATGGCGATCGATTCAAGGGTCGGTCCTATCGCGGGAAGCTTCCCGAAGCCCAGGTCCAGGCCGCCGAAGAGCATGCTGAAGCGGTAGAAGCCCTCCACCGCGTAGATCACCTCGCCGTCGGCGAGCTGCCCGTTCATGACGGCGACCGCGGGCGATGCGGGGCCGGCGCTCGGAATCCCGGCGCAGCTGCCGTCGTTCGCGCCGACGGTCGCCCAGCCGGTGCCGCCGCTGCCGCACGTCCAGACGGCGCTGTCCGGAGCAAAGGCGCTCCGATGCCACCCTTGGGCCCAGCGGTATTGTTCGACGACGACGTTCCTGACGACGCCCCGGTCGAGATAGCCCTGGATCTTGGTGACGTAGATCGTGCCGTCCCTCGCCATGTCGAGCGGCACGGCCGTCGCGGCGAGCGAGCCCATGATCTGCTGGTAGGGCGGGGACTCTCCGACCGGCAGCGACGATCGCGATGCGAGGCTGGCGCCCTCCCGGGCCATGTTGATCAGCACGAGGTTGGCCTGGATGGCGCGCGCGAAATCGACCACCGGCAGCGCCAGCAAGACGAGCACGGGCAGGACCATGGCGAACTCGACCGTGGCGAGGCCGGCGCAGGCTCGTCCGCAGAGCGTCGTGTTCATCCTAGAACGCCTCGTTGCGCATGGTGGCCGCGACGCTGAAGCGATATTGCCCGCCGGTGCCGGCGAAGAAGGGCTCGACCAGGGGCGTCAGGATCGGCCAGGCGCAGTTCAGCTTCAGCTCCACGATGTCGCCGGGGCCGCCGAACATGGCGTTGTTGTACAGGCTGGGATCGCCGTACGCGGTGGCGCTGCCGCCGTTGATGGACACTTCGACGGTCGGGTTGACGATCCCGTAGAGCCCCATCGACTGATCCTTGATGTCCTGGAGCACGGCGTTGTAGCGCTGCGGGCTCGACCGGTTCGGGTCCAGATTGCTCTGTCCGGTGACGGCATAGCGCGCGCCTTCCCTGACGGCGTGCTGCATGGTCAGGTTCACCCAGAGCAGGATGCCGAACTCGACGATGGCCAGCAGCAGAAGCAGATAGACGGCGCAGACGAGCGCGAACTCGATCGTCGCGCTTCCGGCTTGCCTTGCCGCGCCACGCCCCCAGTTCGCGTCGTCGTTCATCGCCCACTCTCCTTTCCCGCTCTCCGGTCGCTCGGAGACGTTGCGTTAAGGCCAAGTCTAGGCATCGGCCATACGGAATACATCGTAGGGTTGTCCCGATGTCTACCCTACATTTGCCCTATCGGCGCTTACCTAGCGCGACATCCCTGCGCCGTTCGGCTTACCGCGGCAAGGGCTCTTCTCGCTATGCAATCACGCGGCCGCCGCTATCGTCGGTCCATTCGGAATGGCGCTTGCAGCGCCGTCAGGAGACATCCATGAAGATCTGCATACTGGGCCTGGGCTATGTCGGCGTGGTTTCCGCCGCCTGCCTCGCCAAGGCCGGACACGAGGTCGTCGGCGTCGACACCGAGACCGTCAAGGTCGATCTGATCAACTCGCGCCATGCGCCGATCGTCGAGCGCGACGTCGGCGCCATCATCCAGGAGCAGGTCGGCGCCGGCCGCCTGCGCGCCACCGCCGACATGAACGACCCCGGCGTCGGCGTCTGCGACATCTACTTCATCTGCGTCGGCACGCCGAGCCGGGCCAACGGCGGCCTCGACCTGTCCCACGTGCAGCGCGTCTGCGAGCAGATCGGCGGCGTGCTGCGCAACCATCCGGGCGCGCCGGTGGTGGCGGCGCGCAGCACCATGCTGCCCGGCTCGATGCGCGAGACCGTGATCCCGACGCTCGAAGCGAGCTCGGGCAAACGCGCCGGCGCCGACTTCGGCGTCTGCATCAATCCGGAATTCCTGCGCGAAGGCAGCGCCGTGGCCGACTTCCATGAGCCGCCGAAGACCGTCATCGGCGAGCTCGGCCAGGCCAGCGGCGACGTGCTGGCCAGCCTCTACGCCGGCATGCCGGGGCCGCTGATCCGCACCGACATCGAGACGGCCGAGATGGTCAAGTACGTCGACAACGCCTGGCACGCGCTCAAGGTCGGCTTCGCCAACGAGATCGGCAACTTCTGCAAGGGCCTCGGCGTCGACGGCCACAGCGTCATGGACATCTTCTGCCAGGACACCAAGCTCAACATCGCGCCGACGTATCTGAAGCCCGGCTTCGCCTTCGGCGGTTCCTGCCTGCCCAAGGACCTGCGCGCCATCCTGCACAAGATGCGCGCGCTCGACCTGCACCTGCCGATCCTCGGTTCCATCCTGCCGAGCAACCAGCTGCAGATCGAGCGCGGCCTGCAGGCGGTCATCGATCGCGGCCAGAAGCGCGTCGGCATCCTCGGCCTGTCGTTCAAGGCCGGCACCGACGACCTGCGCGAGAGCCCGGTGGTCGAACTCTCCGAGCGCCTCGTCGGCAAGGGCTACGACCTGCGCATCTACGACCGCAACGTCAGCATCGCCAGCATCCGCGGCGCCAACCGCGACTACATCCTCAACCACATCCCGCACATCTCGCGGCTGATGGTGTCCTCGATCGACGACGTGCTCAACCACGCGCGGGTGGTCGTCATCGGCAACGCCTCGGCGGAGTTCCGCGACGTGCCCAAGCGCCTCGAGTTCGGCCAGAGCATCGTCGACTTCGTGCGCATCCGCGACACGCGCAGCATTTCCGGCATCTACGAAGGGCTCTGCTGGTAGCCGGCCATGCCCGGGCAAGTCCACGTCTTCGCGCCCGCCGCGCACCGCTTCGATCCCGACGGCGAGGACGGCGGCCTGCATCCCGCCGCCGCGCCCGCCGGCAGCCGCGTCGCCGGCAAGCGCCGCCGCGTGCTGATCCTCGTCGAGAACCTGCCGAGCCCCTTCGACCGGCGCGTCTGGCAGGAAGCGACCACGCTGCGCCGCGCCGGCTACGCGGTCAGCATCGTCTGCCCCACCGGCCCCGGCTGCGACAAGCGCCACGAGGTGCTCGAAGGCATCCATATACACCGCTATCCGCTGCCGCTCGAGGCAAGCGGCGCGGCCGGCTACGCCGTCGAATACGGCAGCGCGCTGACGCGTGCCGGCTGGCTCGCGCTGAAGCTGTTCTTCACGCGCGGCTTCGACGTCGTGCACGCCTGCAACCCGCCGGACCTGTTCTTCCTCATCGGCGGCTTCTTCAAGCTGTTCGGAAAGAAGTTCGTCTTCGACCACCACGACCTCTGCCCCGAGCTCTACGAGGCCAAGTTCGGCCGCCGCGACTTCTTCTGGCGCCTGCTGCTGCGCCTCGAACGCCTCTCCTTCCGCACCGCCGACATCTCGATCGCGACCAACGAATCGTACCGGCGCATCGCCATCGACCGCGGCGGCATGCCGCACGAACGCGTCTTCGTGGTGCGCAGCGGCCCGAGCCTCGAGCGCATGAAGATCGTGCCGCCGCAGCCGGCGCTCAGGCGCGGCCGCGCCCATCTTGTCGGCTACGTCGGCGTCATGGGCCGCCAGGAAGGCGTCGAATACCTGCTGCAGGCCGCGCAGCGCATCGTCAAGACCTACGGCCGCAGCGACGTGCATTTCGGCCTCGTCGGCGGCGGCACCTCGCTCGAGGAGATGAAGGCGCTGGCGAAGACGCTCGGCGTCGCCGACTACGTCACCTTCACCGGCCGCGTGCCGGACGCCGAGCTGCTCGCCATGCTGAACACCGCCGACGTCTGCGTGAATCCCGACATCGCCAACGCGATGAACGACAAGTCGACGATGAACAAGATCATGGAGTACATGGCGCTGGGCAAGCCGATCGTCCAGTTCGATCTCACCGAAGGCCGCTGGTCGGCGCGCGGCGCCTCGCTCTACGCCAGGCCCAACGACGCCGCCGACCTCGCCGACAAGATCCTCCATCTGCTCGGCGATGCCGAACTGCGCGCCCGCATGGGCGCCGCGGGGCGCGCGCGCGTGCTGAACGAACTGGCCTGGGACTTCGAAGCGCCCAAGCTGCTCGCGGCCTACGCCGCACTCTGGCCACGGGCGCGCGAACAGCGCCCGGTCGCCTCGCCCGAATCGCCGTGACGGCATGAGCAACCGCCCTCCCGTCCGTCGGGCCGCCAGCATTCCTTGACCGCGGCATGGGCAGCGTCTCGCTGATCGGCGGTGCCGTACTCCTCGACGCGCCCGACATCGCGATCGAGCTGCGCGTGGCGAGCGGGTTGCCGGGCCTGATTGCCTTGCGCGACGAATGGCAGGCCCTGATGCCGAGGCTGCGCGAGGCGCGCTTCTATCACCAGCACGCCTGGCAGCTCGCCTATCTCGGCAACCTCGAGCGCGACGTTCCCGCCGTGCGCTATTTCCACTTTCGCCGCGGCGCCCGGCCGGTCGCGATCTTCCCGCTGCGGCGCGCGCTGCGCCGCGTCGCCGGCATCGACCTGCACGCCTGGGAATTGCCGTATGAAGCGCACATGGACCTCTGCGACGCGCCGATCGCGCCCGACGAGAACAGCGCGGAACTGCTCTGCGAACTGGTCTGCGGCCTGGCGCACGCGACCGGGCTGCCCTGGGACGTGCTGCACCTGCCGAAGCTGCTGGACGGCGGCGCCGCCCTGCGCGCGCTGCAGGCGGCGCCGTTGAGCTTCATCACCCTGGCGCGCAGCGGCCGCAGCATGCACTTCGACTGCTCGAGCCTCGACGCCGCCCTGCAGGGGGCCAGCCGCGAATTCCTGCGCAACCTCAATCGGCAGCGCCGCAAGCTCGATCGCGGCGGCCGGATCGAGGTGGCGCTGGTGCGCGAGCCGGAGGCCCTCGACGCCGCGCTCGCCGACTTCCTGCGCATCGAAGCGTCGGGCTGGAAAGGCGCCGCCGGATGCGGCAGCGCCATCACCCTGCACCGCGAGGTCGAGGCCTTCTACCGCGACCTGACCGCGCGCTTCGGCGCCGAGCGGCGCTGCTCGATCAACCTGCTGAGGCTCGACGGCAGGGCCATCGCCGCGCAATACGCGCTCATCGACGGCCGCCGCATGAACCTGCTGAAGATCGCCTACGACGAAGCCTACGCCGCCGAAGCTCCCGGCAGCCGCCTGCTGCACGAAGTGCTCGCCCGATGCTGCGAATCGCAGGAGATCGCCGAGCTCAGCCTCGTCACCGGCCCGCCCTGGGCGCCGGGCCGCTGGAATCCGCAGGTGAGCGACGTCTGGAGCGCCTGCGTCTTCAATGCCAGCCCGCGCGGCATCGCGGCCTACATGGCGACGCGGATGAAACCCTGCGTCGCCGCGGCGAAGGACCTTCTCGCCGGCGCCTGAGCCTATGCTCGAACTGCAGTTTGTGATTGATATTCACACACCGCACCGCGCGGCGCGGGATGCCATCGGAGCCGTTCCGACCGCCGATCTCACGATGCCTTGATGACGGCTGTCCTGGCAATCGCCTCCACCTTGGACTGGTAGCGCGGGAAGAACGTCAGGCGCGGCGCGTCGTAGATCATGGCAAAGAGTTCGCCGCGATCGACCGCGCCGAACCCGACGCCGCGCAATTGGACGTTGTCCACCTTCCGGATGCGTTCGTACTCGAAGCGGAAGCCCTTCTTCCCCCCAAACTGGTAGGGCTCCAGCTTCAACAGCTTGAATGTCGAATTGTCGCGACACAAGACGCCTTCGAACATGGAGACGATTTCTTCCGTCTGCATCGCGCTGTGGAACGCGAAGTTGCGCTGCTTGCCGCCGATCGGACCTTCCGGATGCATGACCTGGCCGTCGTGGATGCCGGAATAGATGAGGAACTCGTCGATGGTGACGCCTTCCATCGTCCAGATCTGGGCAGGCTTGATGCTCGGGAAATCCAGGCGATTCCAGGCGCCGTCGAGGGTTACCGATAGTCTCTCGCCGACCAGGTTGTCGCCGGATTCGATCTTCTTGACGGTAGCGCAGGCCGACAGCGCAAGGATCAGGATCGCGCAAAGCAGTTTGTTCATGAGGTCAATTCCGCAAGGTAGGTTTTGATGAAGGCGGCGTCGGGAGCATCGGGCGCCAGATCCAGGTAATGGGTGAGCGCTTCGACGGCTTCGCTGCGCTGGCCTTGTTGCCGTGAAATGAGGCCGATCCCCCGAAACGCGGCAGCCGGCGGATCGAGGCTCGCCGCCGCCGCTTGGTAATCGGCGAGCGCCAGCGCCTGATCGCCTGCCTCGCCCCTGAGGCGATGGACTTCGCCGCGGTAATACGTCATCAGTTCCCGCGCTTTGCCATGATCGATGTGCCGCGTCAGGAGCACGAGACTTTCGGCGTATTGCCCCCGCTTCACTTCATCCTGCAGCCAGTCATCGAGAAAGCGCCGGGTCCGTTCCGCGAAAGCGTCGTCGCCCGTGCTTCCGCCGGGAAGCGACTTGGCGATTTGCTCCAGGTCGGCCTGACGCTCGGGCGGAGCCGGGTGCGTGGCAAACAGAGACGCGGTCTGCGCCGGATCTCCGCCCTCGCGCGCCTTGACCTCCTGGAGCAGATTGCTCCAGACCTTCGCCGATTCGGCCACGTCGTAGCCTGCCTGGTGCATCAGGTACGCCCCGATGCGATCCGCTTCCCGTTCATGTTCGCGCCCGTAGGCAAACGCGCTGGCAGCAACTGCGAGTTGGCCGAGCGCGCCGACAGCCCCAAAGGCCCCGAGGACTTGGGCAAGAGCCGACTTGGACTTGGCGTCGCGCAGGCGCTCGACCGAGTGACGCTGCAGATAGTGGCCGATCTCGTGACCGAGCACCGCCGCCAGTTGAGCCTCGTTCTCCACGCGCAGAAGCAGGCCCGTCCACACCTGCATCATGCCGTTGGGCGCCATGTTGGCGTTGAACAGCGGCGTGCGGACGACGTACGCGCGAATATCCGGACAATGCTCCGAGCCGAGGCGGCAGCAAATGTCCTGCACATAGCTCACGAGCTTCTCGTCGCGCAATACGAGAGGACTGCGGCGCAAGCTGCGCTCCTCCCGGTCCATCATCGACCACAGGCCGCCCTCATCGGTTGCAACGTCGGGCCGGCCGAAGCGATGCGGCGCGGCGTAGTCGGTTCCCGCGGCCTGGGCGTGAACCTGGCGCGCCAGCGCTTGGGCGCAGCAGGCGCCTGCGGCCGACAGAAGTTGGCGCCGATTCACTTCGATTCCGGAAACTGCGCCAGAAGCACCTTCACGGTCTCCACGGCGGGCTCGGCCTCGCGCAGATCGCCAGTGCCGCGAAGCAGGCGATTGAACCACAGCACCCTCCCCGTATGGAGATCGACCAGCGAGGCATAGCCGACCTGGACACCGCCCGGAACGCCGACGCCCAGAAGGGCAAGAGCGAACATGGCGACCTTGCGCTCAGAACTGGCGTAGCTGTCCCGTATCCAGGTGAAAAGCGCATAGTCCGCGCCCGATCGCTCGCGCAATGGCTGCACGGCATCGCCGAGCGACCAGTCGAGCTTGTGGTCCTTGGTGGGAAGGGCGAGATTGCCGCCTTGGATGTGATGGAGCGCGATCGAACGCGCCACCGCCGCATGCAGCGTGTTGATCTCGGCGAGATCGTCGGCATCCTTTTCGGATAGCTCGCGCGCGTTCAACCCGAGCTCGATCGTCTTCTCGCCGAGCGCGCCATGGATATAGCCGTTGGCCGCGTCGGTCCAGTCCGCACGCGGTTCGGGAATGCCGCCGCCCGAAATCGAGAACAGTTCGACGTCCGGCGGCATGATGACAAGGTTTGCGCCCTTCGGCAGGCTGGTGAAATCCGGCGCCAGGTTGCGCGATTCGGCAGCTGCCGGTATGGCGATGAGAAGAGCAAGAGCAAATACGGCAAGACGAAGGCGGACGATTCGTTGGTTCACTGAAGCCATGTTGTTTCCATCCCCTGACGCGAAATTGAAATCGACGACGCACCTGCCGCATGCGAGCCGTTGGTCCGACTGACGCCATGCGGCGAGCTGATCCGCAGCTCACCGGGCACTCGAACAGCGGCGCCGAAAATACTTGGGATGGCGCCATCGCGTCAATTGGACGAAAGACATAGGCGACGGAGGTTTGCCCGAGCGTCGCTCATGATCGATCCTGACGCAAGCATCCCGCGCGGGCTTTGTGCTAATGTCCTTGCGCCGGACCACGTTGCCATCCGGCAAGGAGTTTGGGTTGCAGGTTCTTCGACTTCCATCTGCCAAGGCGGCTTGACGAGCCATGGGTACTCACGTCGTTCGATGCCAGGCATGCGGCGAGGACATCGCCGGCGAGATTCGCCACCTCGGCGCGGAGAACGTGGAAGCGCTCCACTGCTCTTCCTGTCCGCGCGTGCTGCTGCTGAAGACGCCGGGCGTGCCGGAGCGCTTCGGCATCGCGCGTCCGTCGACCGGCCGTTATGCGCCGGAGTTCCAGCCCTACCTGCGCCAGCTGCTGCCGTTCTACGCCAAGGTGGAGGCGCTGTTCGCGCCCTGCGTGTGCGGCGGCCGCTACGGCTACATGAATCCGCCGCGTTGCCCGAAGTGCAACGGCCTGCTGCGCGGCGACTGCTACGGCGACAAGCCGATCGCCAAGGTCACCGACGGCTACGCCCTCGTGACGACGGCCGCCGTCCATGACGAAGACCAGCTGAGCCCTGCCGCGCGCGCGGCCATGGCGAAATGACGATCACGCTCGCCTTCGATGTCTATGGCACGCTGATCGACACGCATGGCGTCGTCGTCGCGCTGACGCGCGTGGTCGGAAAGCCGGCGGAGTTTTTGCGCACGTGGCGCGAGAAGCAGCTCGAATATTCGTTCCGCCGCGGGCTGATGCGCAACTACGAGAATTTCGCGGTGTGCACGCGCGACGCCCTCGATCACGCCAATGCCGCCTTCGGCGCTCCGCTGAGCCAGCGGGACAAGGACGAACTGATGGCGCTGTACCGCGTGCTGCCGGCCTTTCCCGACGTGGCGGAAGGCCTCGCCGCGGCGCGCGACGCGGGCCTGCGCCTGTTCGCCTTCTCCAACGGCAGCGCCGACGCGGTGGAGACGCTGCTCGCCAACGCCGGCATCCGCGACTACTTCGCCGGCGTCGTCAGCGTCGACGCCGTCAAATCGTACAAGCCCGATCCCGCCGTCTATGCCCATTTCCTGCGGCAGGCGGGCGCGACGGGCGCCGAAGCATGGCTGATATCGAGCAATCCGTTCGACGTCATCGGCGCCATCTCGGCCGGCATGCGCGCCGCATGGGTGCAGCGCTCGCCCGATGCGCTGTTCGATCCCTGGGGCATCGAGCCGACGCTGATTGTGAACAGCTTGGTCGGCTTGGCCGAGAAGATCGCCTGACATCGAAGTGACGCTGCGTCGCTGAAGTTGCACGGAGCGCTCGGGCCGCTTCTGATCCAGGACGGCAAAGCGTCGAGCCAAGGGTGGCGGGTGGTCGCGCGCCGCGTAGGTAAAGGAGGGGGCGGACGCCTTATCGCTCTTGTCCGTCGGGGGACACGAAGCGGCGGCGACCGTTGGCGATCAGTCCGGCGATTGCCCTGGATGTTGAATCACTGCTGTCCAAAATACCCTATAATGCCGGGTCATTCGACGGTGTAGGGTGCAGGCGAGTCGCCAAACCCAGGCTCTTCCGGTGAATCCTACGGTAGATGCCCGCCCCTGCGGGGTGGCGTTAGCGACTTGGAATGGAGAAACGAGGATGTGTCATCGGTGTTGAGTTGGAGGATTTTCAGCTTGAAGTATTCGGTATCGCGGAAGCCTCCGGCGCCTCGGCGCAGCAGGGCGATGGAAACATTGCCGGCCTCGATGCGCGATGTGGTGATCGGGTGATCGGCGGCTATCGCCGGTTTCCTGCGGAACCACGCCATGGTCAGCGCATCGATCACGATGTCCGCCGTCATGCGCGGTTTGATCGACCAGCCAACGACTTCCCTGTTGGACAGATCGAGGACCACGGCGAGGTACAGCCAACCCTCGTCGGTCCAGATGCGGGCCATATCGGCGCTCCACGCCCGATTCGGCGCCGCAGGCTGGAAATTTTTGGCGATTGCTGAGTAAGGAACCTCCGTGACTGACACTACAGCGACCTCGCGACGTTATATTTTTTGGTTGTTGGCTGTCGTAGCCATCCTGTGGTTTGCGAATCTCGGCTACCGCCACCTCGCCCAACCGGATGAGGGCCGCTATGCGGAAATTCCCCGCGAGATGCTGACGAGCGGGGACTGGCTCACGCCACGCCTGAACGGGCTTAAGTATTTCGAGAAGCCGGCCCTGCAGTACTGGGCAACGGCTGCCGCCTTCCGGCTCTTCGGCGAGCACGAATGGTCGGCTAGGCTGTGGAATGCGCTGACCGGATTCCTGGGCATCGTCCTGGTGTGCTTCACCGGTTGGCGGGTCTTCGGGGCGCAGGCCGGCCTGTACGCCGGCCTAGTGTTGGGGAGCAGCCTGCTCTATGTGCTGGCTGGCCATGTCATCACGCTGGATATGGGGGTCACGTTCTTCATGACCCTAGGATTGGCGGGCTTCCTGCTCGCGCAGCAGCCCGCAGCCAGCGCGCGTGAAATCAGGCGCTGGATGCATATGACTTGGGCCGCCCTGGCGCTTGCCGTCTTGAGCAAAGGACTGATCGGGATCGTTCTGCCGGGCGCGACATTGATCATCTACAGCTTGATCCAACGCGACTGGACGTTATGGAAGCGCCTGCACCTGTTGAGCGGGTTGGCATTGTTTGCGGCAATCAGCGCACCGTGGTTTATTGCCGTGACGCTAGCCAATCCGGAGTTCTTTGGTTTCTTCTTCATCTACGAGCACTTCGGGCGCTTTCTCGACACGCACCATGGACGCTATCAGCCTTGGTGGTACTTCGCGCCGGCCATACTCATAGGCGTACTGCCCTGGCTGACGCTGCTGCTGGACACCCTGGCCCGCGCGTGGACGCAGGGACACGCCGACAAAAACGCGTTCCAGGCGAGCCGTTTTCTGCTCGTCTGGATCGCCGTTATTTATCTCTTCTTCACGCTGTCCAACTCCAAGCTGCCTTTCTATATCCTGCCCATCTTTCCGGCGCTGGCCTTGCTTATGGGGCAACGGCTGGCCCAGATCAACCGCAACACGTTATATTGGCATGGCGTGTCCGGCGTGTTGTTGGCATTGGCAGGGCTGGCCTTGGTACCATGGGTCGCACAGTCGGGAAACTCGAAAACACCCCAGGCGCTTTTTGCGGCCTACGCCCCGTGGATATCTGCTGCCGCAATAGTCTGGCTGTTGGGGACGCTGGTGGGTCTCTACCTGTTCCAGCGTGAGTCGGTCCGGCGCGGAATCACCGTCATCGCCTTGAGCAGCCTGACGTCCGCGCAACTGCTGCTCAGCGGCTTCGAGACCTTGTCTCCCTCGTATTCGGCCTACCGCATCGCCGAGCAGGTCACCCCCTATCTGAAGCATGGGAACCCGTTTTACAGCGTCAACATGTACGACCAGACACTGCCGTTCTATCTGAAACGCACATTCATCCTCGTTGGCTATCAGGGTGAACTGGACTTCGGCGTCGCTCAGGAACCACAAAAATATTTACCCGATTTGGCGGCGTTCAAGCAAGCCTGGCTTGCCCAACCCTATGCCCTGGCAATCATGCCGCCCGATATTTACCGGCAGTTCGAGCAGGACGGCTTGCCGATGCGTCTCATTGCCCAGGACCCTCAGCGGGTTGTGGTGTCTACGCCATGAATGCGCGCCTATTTGGCCTCATTCTCATCGGTGTGTTACTGGGCGCCACGGGACAATTATTTTTCAAGGCAGGCACCAACCGCGTCGGCAAGTTCGCCTTCCGGCGGGATAACATCCTGCCGATGGGCTGGAGGTTCGCTACCGAACCACGCATCGCCGCCGGCCTGGTCTGCTATGTGCTCGGTGTGGCGGTTTGGATCGTGATACTGTCGCGCGTGGAAGTCAGTATCGCCTATCCGATGGTTTCAATAGGCTACGTAGTTAACACCGTTGCCGCATGGTATCTATTCGGCGAAGTTGTTACGCGATTGCGGCTTGTCGGCATCGCCATCATCGCCGTAGGCGTCTATATCTTGGCGCAGAGTTGATCTCGTCCTGCCCGTTTTCCGATCACAAATCCGGCATAGCCGGAGGCTTACCTCTATGAGTTACGAAAGGAGATCTATTTGAAATCCGTAACCGTCATCGTTCCCGCGTATAACGCCCGGGACACCATCGGCGCCTGCATCGAGAGTCTTCTCGGCCAGACGCGCCGGCCCGATGAGGTGATCATCGTCGACGATTGCAGTTGCGACGACACCGCGCAAGTCGCGTCGAAATACGGCGTCAAGGTGATCAAGCTGGAAAAGAATTCCGGGCCGGGCGTCGCGCGCAACATCGGCGCGGCGGCGGCGGCGGGCGAAATCCTGGCCTTCACCGACTCCGACTGCGTGGCGCCTGCCGGCTGGCTGGAGCGGATCGTCGCAGCGCTCGATGCGCCCGGTGTCGTGGCGGCAACAGGCGGCTACGCGGGCGCGGTCCAGGACGGGTTTCTCACGCGGCTGCAGCATCTGACCCTTCGCCAGCGGCAGTCCGCCATGCCACCGGAGATTGACTCGACCATCACATCGAATTTCGCGTGCCTGAAAAGCGCATTTGCATCCGTTGGCGGCTTTCCTCTTTATTCCCGTAAGCGCGATCCCGCGAAGCCGATCTGGGGCAATGAGGATGAGGAACTCGGTTTCTTGCTTGCACGGGCGGGCGGCAAAATCCGCTGGATGCCGGATAACGGCGTTCTGCACCAGTTCCGCCTCAGCTTGCGCGGCTATTTGCGCCAGCAGCGGTTCTATACGGAAAGGATCATCATGAGCCATTTCCGTTTTCCGGAAATGGCCGGAAGCCGCACCAACTATAGCCGGCTAAACGGCGCGCTTCACCTCGGATCCGCTCTTGGCGTCAATCTGGGCACATTCGCCTTTTTGGCCTGCCTGACGGAGCTTTGGGAGGCGATTTGTGCGGCCAGATCTTTACTCTGGGTTGCGGCTCCGCTGTATCTGCTCCTGCCGATTGAGGCCCTGCTCGGCCTTCGGCGCCAGGGCCAGGACAGGAGTTTCATTGCGAAAGCCTATGTTGTTTTGCTGCTTGTCGATATGGCGTGGCTGTGGGGCGCGGTATCGGGTATGTTCTTGTCTCTTGGAGGGTTTGTAAATGGGAATCGGCAATCTGGTGCCGCATCTGCCACGGCTGATCAATAAGAACGGGCCGCCGCTGCATCTGACGTTCTTCGTCACCGCCCGCTGCAACGCCGTATGCAAGCACTGTTTCTACCATGACAGTCTCAACCAGGGTCAGACAGACCTGTCGCTGGAGGAAATCGACAAGATCGCCTCCTCGATGGAGCGGGCGCTATGGATCGCGTTCACCGGCGGCGAACCGTTCCTGCGCAAGGACCTGCCAGAATTTGCAAAGATTCTGCACGACCGGCTGAGCCCGGTCACGCTGTCGATCAATACCAACGGCATCCAAACGGCCGATATCGTCAACTCCGCCGAACGGCTGGTGAAGAACTGCCCGAACACGTTTGTCAGCATTCTCTGTTCGCTGGACGGATTGCAGGAAACGCACGACCGCATTCGCGGCGTACCAAGAAACTTCGTGCGCACGGTCGAAACTTTCCGCGAGCTCAAGAAGCTGCGCGCGCGCTTGCCCAACATGGGGGTAGGCATCTCGACGTGTTTCTGCGCCTGGAATCAGGACGAAATGGACGAGATGTACGAGTACGTGGTGAACGATCTCGCGCCGGACAACTGGGATCTGTCGTTCGTGCGCGGCAAGCCGATGGAGCCGGCCATCGGAGTGGCGGACGTGGCCAAGTACCGGCGGATCAAGGCGAAACTGGAGCAGGCGTTCGCGACAGACAAGCTCAATTACTACGAGAACATGCCGCTAGCGCGGTTCGTGCATGCGAAAGAGCGGCTGTCGACCAAGATGGTGCTCAAGACCATCGACACCGGACAGTTCCAGGTGCCGTGTTACGCAGGAGCATTATCGGCAGTGATCTCGGAGGAGGGAGACGTCTACGCGTGCGAGATGTTAAGCAACAAAATCGGCAACCTGCGCGAGGCCGGTTACGACATGGCGAAGCTGTGGGAGGGAAAGCGAGCGAAATCGATGCGTGCGTTCATTCGCGATACGCAATGCTTTTGCACCCACGAGTGCAACATGTCGATCAATCTTCTGTTTAATCCCGCGGTGTATCCAAAGATCATCAAGGAGATGGTTGCCGAACTGCTTCCGCCGGACAATCCCGAAGGCGCCGCCCCCGGCATCAAGACTGCCCCCACGATAGACGCGAAAACGGCGCCGATGGCGCGGCACATCCCTATCCTCCCTGTTGATACCGAATAGTCCAGCCGCCAAAGTTCGCCAATGCAAAACAATCTTTCCAAGTGGGCATTGCTTGTCCTTCTGCTTTGGGCTTTAACCGCTTGGTTTGGCACGCTCGACTATCGCAAATTAACCGGTCCCGACGAGGGCCGTTACGCGGAAATCTCCCGCGAAATGGCGGTAAGCGGAGACTGGCTCACCCCGCGGCTAAACGGCATCAAATACTTCGAGAAACCCGCGCTCCAGTACTGGGCAACTGCCGCCGCGTTCAAGATCTTCGGCTTTCACGCATGGACGGCACGGCTGTGGACAGCGCTTGCCGGATTTCTGACGGTGCTGGTGGTCTGGTGGTCGGGGCGAAAATTGTTTGGCGAGGCGGCGGGAAACTACGCCGCCATGGTGCTGATCAGCAATCTTTATTTCGTTCTGATGGGCCACTTCAATGCGTTGGACATGGGGCTCACCCTGTTCACCACGCTGGCTCTTGCCGGTTTTTGCTTCGCGCAGCGCGAGGACGTCACGCCGCAGGAACAAAAACTTGGCATGCGCCTCACTTGGGTCGCCATGGCTTTCGCCGTGTTGAGCAAAGGTCTGATCGGCATCGTGCTGCCGGGCGCAACGTTGATTCTGTATTCGCTCCTCGCGCGCGATTGGGTGCTTTGGCGCAGGCTGTCCATCATTCCGGGCATGCTGATTTTTCTCGCTATCGCTGCCCCGTGGTTCGTGGCCGTTTCCGTCGTCAATCCGGAATTCCCCTGGTTTTTCTTTATCCGCGAACACGTCCTACGCTATGCCACAGATGAAGCGCGCAGGGAAGGGCCAATCTATTACTTCGTCAGGATATTGCTGCTCGGGATGCTGCCATGGATTGTCGTGATGCTGGATACCCTGTGGCGCGCAGCAAAGAGAGGAAACCGGGAGGACGGCAAACTGGACCGGCCCGCACTGATTCTGCTGATCTGGACGATATTTGTCTTCGCTTTCTTCAGCCTATCGAGGTCGAAACTGCCCTCGTATATCTTGCCCATATTCCCGGCGCTGGCGCTGCTGATGGGGAGACGGCTGGCTGCGCTGGACGCAAGCGAACTCAAGGCCCGCATCATGCCGGTGGGCTTGATTGCGGTTGCGGGCTTGTTCTTCATCGCGACGGCGGCGGACTATGCCGGGGATCCCGTCTCCCGCCCACTGCTGCACCAATACGCCTATTGGCTTTATGCGGCTGTGGCGGTCACGCTGACCGGTGTGATCTATTGCTGGTATCAGTCCAACAATGGCCGAAAGCTGGCCGCGCTGACCGGTTTTTCCGCCGCGAGCCTTGTCGCCAGTCTGATTGCGCTCAACGGCCACAACACATTCGCGCCAACGATGTCGTCTTACGACAGCGCGCAAATAGTCCGCCCCTTGCTGACGCCGGGTGTGCCGTTCTACAGCGTCCGAACCTACGATCAAACGCTGCCGTTTTACCTCAACCGCACGCTGACGCTGGTAGATTACCGTGACGAGTTTGGTTACGGCCTGAAGCAGCAACCGGAATTGGCGATCGACAGCATGGATGACTTTCGGTTGCGTTGGGCGGCTGATGAACAGGCCTTCGCGTTGTTGAAGCCGAATGACAGTGAAACACTGCGCAGCCAAGGCCTTCCGATGGAAGTGGTCTTCAACGATGGCACGCGCGTTATCGTGAAAAAGCCAGCTGCCGGTCACGCCCAACTGTAAGCGCACAGCCGTTCCACCTGGTTGCCGCGAGTTGAGCGTGTTATGACGCACGCGAGCGGCAGCGTGAATCGCTGTCGGTGTCGAGGCAGGCCAAGGTGTCTCGAGCGTTTCGCGCAGCCAAGCGGCCGGATCGAGCCCGTTGAGCGTGGCAGTGGCGCGCAAGCCCTTGAACTCGTTGACGGTGCGCTCATGTCGCGCTCCCATGGTCTAAGGTTTTCATCATCCAGCCGACATTTTGCTACGCGGGCGGAAGGTCGGCACACCGGAGACGATCATGGCCTTTCGCCGCCCCGCCCTCAAGACGCTGGCCTACGCGGCCGGCGGCGTCCTCGCCCTCTACGCTCTCTGCCTGCTGTTCGGCTGGCTGGCATTGCCGCGCATCATCCAGGCCGAAGCCCCGCATTTCATCGAGGAGAAGTCCGGCCATCACCTGTCGATGGATCTGCCGGAATTCAATCCCTTCGCATTGAGCCTGCGCATCCCCAACCTGAAGCTGGCGGAGCCCGACGGCAAGCCGCTGCTGAGCCTGAGCGAATTCTTCACCGACGTCTCGGCCGCCAGCCTGTTCCGCCGCGCCTACGTGTTCGACGCCATCCGGCTGACGGCGCCGCAGGTCGAACTCGAACTGCTGAAGGACGGCAGCCTCAACTGGACGCCGCTGATCGAAGCGCTGAAGAGCAAGGAGCCGCAGCCGCAGGCGGCGCTGCCGCGGCTCGAGATCCGCAGCTTCGCGCTGAACGGGGGCCGCATCGATTTCGCCGACCGGAAGGCGGACTTCGCCACGCGCGTCGATCCGATCGATCTGGAGCTTGCCGACGTGTCGAGCGTCTCCGAGCAGGAGGGCCGCTACCGCGTCGTCGCGCGCACCGGCCTCGGCGCGCAGGTCGCCTGGCAGGGCGAGGTCGGGCTCCGGCCGGTTGCGCTGTCGGGCGACATCGACGTCGCCGGTCTCGATCTCGCCAAGCTCGCGCCTTATCTCAGAAACCTGCTGCCGGCCGCGCCGACCGGCATCGCGGCGCTGTCGTCCGATTACCAGATGAGCTACGCC
>DAIDAU010000134.1 GCA_027310465.1 Rhodocyclaceae bacterium | reverse complement strand
GGGGCGGCCGCGTTCCGGATGGCCGCACGCGAGAACCAAGGCCTGTGGGGCCTGAGTGCATTATGGGGACACAGATATACGGTAGGATTGGATCTGGCGGGATAGGCAGATTTCGATCACAGCGCGTCGATCCGAAGAGGCAGAAACCCGTCGTGGTCGAGTTGGGCATCGTCGGAGAACACATAATCTCCGGTCAGATTGATGTGATCCCATCCCAGCGGAGAGATTTGCCCCAGTAGACCGTCGACGCCGGGCTGTCCCCGTGCTTTGAGCGCGCGCGCTGCCCGGTCGAGATTCTTGCAGTTGTAGAGAATGATTGCGGCCGACACGAGGTTAAGCCCGGCGGCGCGAAGTTGCTGGTTTTCGGTGCCGCGATCACGGAACCGGCCAAGGCGATGGAACGCAACGGCCCGCGCCAAGGTGTTGCGGGCTTCGCCCTTGTTGAGTTCGGCGGTGACAAGCTTGCGCAAATCGGGGTCCTCGAACCAGCGCAAGGTGAAGAGGGTCCTCTCAATCCGCCCGATTTCACGCATGGCTGCGGCAAGGCTGTTCTGTTGCCGATAGGCAGAAAGCTTTCGCAAGACCAGCGACGGGGTTACCACGCGGTTGCGCATCGCCGCGATGACTTGATGTATCTCTTCCCAGTGGCTGCGGATGAGGTTTTGGTCGAGGCGGTGGCCGAACAACGGTGCAAGCCTGCCATAGCGGGCCTTCGGTTCGAACGCGTACAGTCTCCGATCAGAAAGCCGGGGGATCCTTGGCTCGAAGCTGAGCCCCAGCATCGTCATGATGCAAAACACGATGTCGGACACTCCGCCGCCATCGACGTGCAGCGCGGCGACATCGACGCCGCTTTGATGGCCCAGAATGCCGTCAAGCGCATGGATGGCCTCGCCCGCGGTCCCGGCAATTACGGTTTGGTGCAGTGGGGCGTAGCGATCTGTGATCGTGGTGTAGATCTTGACGATGGGATCGCGACCGTAGTGGGCGTTGACTGCCCCGCCACTTTCTCCTGGTCCGCCAAGATAGTAATGCTGGCCATCCGCCGAAGCGCGCCAACCTTCACCGAACCATGCGGCGACAGGTTCGGCATGGATCGCGTCGGTCAGCGTGGCCAATGCTGCCCTGAATGTGTCCTCGCGCATGTGCCAGGTTTGCATTCTGAGCAATGCCCGCCGTGATGCGACGCTGCAGATATCGGCCATTCGGCTGAGGCCCAGGTTGGTGGCTTCAGCGATCAGGCTGGCAATGAATGCCTTTTCGTCACTCGGGGGGAGTCCGGTCGAGACATGGGTGAAATGGTCGATGAAGCCCGTCCATTTGGCGACCTGTTGCAGCACGTCAGTGATCCGCACCGTCGGCAACATGCGATAGAACTGCAAAGCTGTGTCGCGCGATTGCTCTTCGTCTGCCGCGCTTTCCTTGGGCATCTTCGGGAATCGAAGCCGGTCGCCGGTAAACAACGCCGCATCCTTGGACGACAGGCTGTTCGCCGTCGCGAGCAGCGCCCGGTCAAGCTGCGCCGACTTGGCAGCGATCCACTGCTCGAACTCCAGCTTGCCAGGATCAGGCAATCTCGACGGCTGAATGATCGGCGCCACCGAGGGGCGGATTAAGTCTTCGAGCGCGCGGTGCATTCGCGATGTGGGAACCCAAAGATCGCCTGAAGCCACCGCGCTTGCCACGGCAAAGTATGAGGCAAGCTCCCAATATGTCCGGTCGATCTTTCCGTCGACGAACAGATGTCGGCGCCATCGATGCTCGATATGAC
>DAIDAU010000085.1 GCA_027310465.1 Rhodocyclaceae bacterium | reverse complement strand
ACCGGCACATTCCCGTCATCGGCAAGGGGGTCACCTTCCAGCTGCCCGGCTCTCCCGATCGCTGGGGCATGATGTGCGAGGCGGATCTCGAGGAGGTCTATCGCTTCCGTGGCATCGCCTTCCAGTTGCAGAAGTTCTACTGGGCCGTGGTGCTGCTCGCCTGGGCCCTCGGCATCGGCGTCGAAGAACTGCTCGGCCTGGGCGGCTGGGCGGCGCGCGCGCTCGAACTCGCGCTGGTGGTCGGCGGCGGCCTTGCCTTCCACGCCTTCGGCCTGCGCCCCTTGAGCCAGCGCCTGCGCGCCACCAACGGCGTGCTGCGCTCGATCGCCGAAGGCGGCGGCGACCTCAGCCAGCGCCTGCCGGAAGCGGCCGGCGGCAGTGACGAGACCACCGTGATGTCGCAGTGGATCAACAGCTTCATCGACAATCTCGAGCAGATCATCCGGCGCATCATCCAGACCTCCGGCGAGATCGCCGAATCCAACGCGCATCTGCAGCAACAGAGCGCGACGACCGCGCAGACGACGGCCAGCATGGTAGGCGAAATGCGCGCCGCCGAGGATTCGATCCGGCAGCAGGCCGACGATATCGGCGCGGCGAACCAGAAGGTCGAAGCCATGCGCGAAGCCGTCGCCAGGACGACCGCCGAATCGCGCGAGCAGCTCGCGCTGGTGCAGTCGCGCAGCGCCGGCATCCTCGAATCCGTCGGCAACGCCACGCGCACCATCCGCGATCTCGAAGCCAGCACGGCGGAGATCGGGCGCATCGGCACCGTGATCCACGAGATCGCCAGCCAGACGAACCTGCTCGCCCTCAACGCCGCCATCGAAGCCGCCCGCGCCGGCGAGGCGGGACGCGGCTTCGCCGTCGTCGCCGACGAAGTGCGCAAGCTCGCCGAGCGCACCGGCATGGCGACGCAGGAAATCGCCGCGATGATCGCCGGCGTTCAGGCACGCGCGGAAGGCGCGGTCGCCAGCATGGACGGCGGCATGGCTGAACTCGAGGAAGGCCTGCGTCTCGCGGCGGCCGCCGCCTCGGACAAGAAGGAGATCCAGGACATCCTCGAGCACCTGTTCGCCACGATCGACGAACTCGAAGCCGCCACGCGCACCACGGGAGGCCGCATCGAGAGCATCGCCGAAGCCGCGGAAGCCGTGCGGCAGGCGGTGGATGCGACCGGGCGAAGCACGCTGCTGACCAGCGGCGCCGCGCGCACGCTGGATGTGATGGTAGGGCAGTTCAAGGTGTCGGCGGCGGAGTAAGAAGCGACTCAGGCCCGAGCGGAACCGCCGTGCCTCTTCAAGCGCCGAACGGCAGAGCGCTGAGCCGAGGAGTGCGGGTAGTCGTCGACGCGTAGGTAAAGGAGGGGGCGGACGCCTTATCGCCTTTGTCCGCCGGGGGACACGGAGCGGCGACGACTACCCGCGCTCCTCGGCGGTTAAACCCGCCGCCCTTGGCGGCTAAAAGCCCCGCGGTGCCTACCGCAAAAAGTCCCGGCTGATTTCCTTGAACACCGCCGTGCCCGCCTCGTGCAGCCATTCGAACGCCACCATCTCGCGGCTGACGATGTCGATGCCGTGGGAGCGCATGCGCTCGATGGCCAGCGTCTTGTCGCTCGGCCGGCGCGAGCTCACGGCATCGTCGACGATGAAGACTTCCTTGCCGTTCTTCTTGAGATCGAGCGCCGTCTGCTGCACGCAGACGTGCGACTCGATGCCGCAGACGACGATCTGACGCCGGTTGTAGGCCGACAGCGGCGTCAGGCAGTGCGCCGCGACACAGGAGAAGTGCTGCTTCTCGACGATCGCTTCGGCGGGCAGCAGCGCGGCAACGTCGGGATGCGTCTTGCCGATGCCTTTCGGATATTGCTCGCTCGCCATGACGGGCACGTCGAGCTTCTGCGCCACCTTGACGAGCCAGGCGACGTTCTCCAGCAGCCGCTGCCATTCATGGATGTGCGGCAGCAGGCACTCCTGGACGTCGACGACCAGCAGGGCGGAATCGCGGGCGTTCATCAGCATGGTGCCTCCCGACGGGCCGCCCCGAGGGAGGATGCGCCCCCTGTGGGGGCAGCGGACTGAGTGAACGTGGGGGCCATATTTCTCCTCGGGACAGCCGCGAATATACCATCGGCGTCATTCACCGCAGAGCTGCGCCGTAGCGCCCGGATTACACCGCCCTGGACGGCCGGACCGCGGTGACTGCCGGCGTCGGCGTACCGGCTACCGTAGCCGTGCCTGCGGGCAAGCTGGACGCACGGAAGACGGCCACGCTGGCGAACAGGCTCGCCGATGTGGCCGCAAAGCCGGGGTCGACGAGATTGGCGACGGCGCGGCCCGTCACGTCGGCCACCAAGCGCTGCAGCACATCGGCTGGAGTGATGCCCGGGACGGCCGTCGCGAAAGGCAAAGGCGTCGGTGTCGCTATCGCGGTTGGTGATGCCGTGACCGCAGGTGCCGTGGCGACAGGAACGGTCGCTGCGGGAACGGTCGCCGGCGGAGCGATGGCGGCAGGCGCGACGGCCGGGGGAACTGTCGCCGTGGCCACCGTCGCCTGCGCCTGTGCGACGGTAACCGTCGCGGGCGTTGCCGGCGCACTCGCGACAGTCGGCGTCGCAGCCACAAGATTATTGACGGCGATCGCATTCGCGTTCAGCGCGCCACTGGCGGCGCCGTTGCCCGATCTGCTGCCGATGCCCGCGAGGGCCAATTCCACTTCCGTCGCCAACAAGCCGCTGAAGCCCGAAGTTCCCGCAGCGGACACGGCATTCAGGAGATTCGAATTGACGAGACCGGAGGCGTTGAGCAGGCTCATTTCCAGCGCCAGCGACGAAAGATCGACACGGGTGGACGACGTCGTCGACACATTCAGCGTGACGGAGATGTTGCCGAATCCGGATGAGGCGGAACTCGAAGTCAGCGCCGTCTGCAATTCATTGGCCAGCGCCTGGCTGTCGGACGTCCGGGCGGTCGTGCCCGGCGACACGAGATTCCCCGACGAATCGAACAGCGGCTGGGTCAGAGGCTGCGTTTCCCCAAGCGTGACGATCGTGCTGGAAGTCGGCGTCGTGACGACATCGGAGGCCACCGACAACTCTTGCGGCAGCGACACCGCAGTCGCCGGCAGGACGGTGCTGAAGTTGGTGATGGGCTGGATTGCAGTGATCGCCATGGAGGAGTTCCCCCGTGCGGGTTCGACATGGCGTGAAAAGCGTAGTTCTCGACGACCCGCCGGTCGGCGCAGTCCGAAACGGCGTCAGCAGAAGTCGCGGCTCACCGTCGGCAGCTCGCCGAGCAGCTCGGTGTGGTCCATCAGCCGCTTGGCGATCAGATGCACGACGTCGCCTTCGCGGCTCAGCACGCCGAGCACGCCGAGCAGGCGCGCACCGAGCAGTTCGCGCCGCTGGCGCACGGCGAGCTTCTCGTGGACGATCACGTTGGCGAGCCCGGTCTCGTCCTCGAGCGTCAGGAAGATCACGCCGTTCGCCGTGCCCGGGCGCTGGCGGCAGGTGACGATGCCCGCCGCGCGCGCCGGGCGGTTGTGCTCGCGGCTGCGCAGCTCGCAGGCCTTGGCGTAGCGCCAATGGTCGAGGCGGCTGCGCAGCAGGGCCAGCGGATGGCGGCCGAGCGTGAGCCAGACGTGCGCGTAGTCGGCGACGAGGTCCTCGCCTTCGCGCGGCGGCGGCAGAAGCGGCATTGCCGCCTCGATCGCCGGCGCGTCGAACAGCAGGTCGCGCTGCACCGGTACGGCCGCCGCTGCCCAGGCCGCCTGGCGGCGATGGCCGGCCAGCCCCGCCAGCGCGCCGGCCGCGGCGAGCGCGTCGAGATCGGCGCGCGCAAGCCCGGCGCGGCACGCCAGATCGGCGACGTTCGCGAACGGCGCGACGCGGCGCGACGCGGCGATGCGTTCGCCGGCTTCCTGGCCGAGATGCTTCACGCGATGGAGACCGAGGCGCACGGCCTCGCCTTCGAGCGTCGTTTCCCAGTCGCTCGCCGTCGCGTCGACCGCGCGCACCTCGACGCCGTGGCGGCGCGCATCCTGCACCAGTTGCGACACCGGATAGAAGCCCATGGGCTGCGAATTGACGAGGCCGACGAGGAAGCCAGCCGGCTCATGACACTTGAGCCAGGCCGAGACATAGACGAGCAGCGCGAAGCTCGCCGCGTGCGATTCGGGAAAGCCGTATTCGGCGAAGCCTTCGATCTGGCGGAACAGCGCTTCGGCGAATTCGGGCTTGTAGCCGCGCTCCGCCATGCCGCCGAGCAGTTTTTCGCGGAACGGCCCGAGCCCGCCGCGCCGCTTCCACGCCGCCATGGCGCGCCTCAGCCGGTCGGCTTCGCCGGCGGTGAAGCCGGCGGCGACCATGGCGAGCTGCATCGCCTGCTCCTGGAAGATCGGCACGCCGAGCGTGCGCTCGAGCACGCCGCGCACGGCATCGGACGGATAGTCGACGGCTTCCTTGCCCTGCCGGCGCCGCAGGTAGGGATGGACCATGTTGCCCTGGATCGGTCCCGGCCGCACGATGGCGACCTCGATCACCAGGTCGTAGAAACGCTTAGGCGCCAGGCGCGGCAGCATCGCCGTCTGCGCGCGCGACTCGACCTGGAACACGCCCATGCTGTCGGCGCGGCACAGCATCTCGTAGACGGCCGGATCCTCGGGCGGCACGTCGGCCAGCGCGAACGGCCGGCCGCGCCTCTCCGCGACGCAATCGAGCGCACGGCGGATCGCCGAGAGCATGCCCAGCGCCAGCACGTCGACCTTCATCAGGCCGAGCGCGTCGATGTCGTCCTTGTCCCACTGGATCACGCTGCGCTCCGCCATGCGCGCGTTCTCGATCGGCACCAGGCGGTCGAGCCGCCCGCGCGCGATGACGAAGCCGCCGACGTGCTGCGACAGGTGGCGCGGGAAGCCCTTGAGGGCGCGCGCCAGCGCGATCCATTTCACGACGCGCGGACTCGTTGCGTCGAGGCCGACTTCACTGAAGCGCTCGGGCCACTGCTCGGGATCGTCCCACCAGGCGAGGTTGGCGGTCAGCGCCTCGATCTTGTCGATGTCGATGCCGAGCGCGCGGCCGGTGTCGCGCAGCGCCGAGCGGCTGCGGTAGCTGATCACCACGGCGGTCAGCGCGGCGCGCTCGCGGCCGTACTTGCGGTAGAGGTACTGGATCACTTCCTCGCGCCGCTGGTGCTCGAAGTCGACGTCGATGTCGGGCGGCTCGTTGCGCTCCTTTGAGATGAAGCGCTCGAACAGCATGTCGGCGCGCGCCGGATCGACCGCGGTGATTCCCAGCGCGTAGCACACCGCCGAATTCGCCGCCGAGCCGCGGCCCTGGCAGAGGATGCCTTGGTGCCGCGCGAAGACCACGATGTCGTAGACGGTGAGGAAGTAGGCTTCGTACTGGAGTTCCGCGATCAGCGCCAGCTCGTGCTCGATCTGCGCGCGCACCTTGTCCGGCACGCCTTGCGGATAGCGGGCCACCAGGCCCTTCTCGACCTCGGCGCGCAGGTAGCTCTGCGGCGTCTCGCCGCGCGGCACGACCTCTTCCGGATATTCGTAGCGCAGTTCGTCGAGCGAGAATTCGCAGTGCGCCGCCACCGCCAGCGTCTCGGCCAGCAGATCGGGCGGATAGAGCCGGCCCAGCGCCAGGCGTCCGCGCAGGTGGCGCTCGCCGTTGGGGAACAGCGCGGCGCCGGCCGCGTCGACCGAAGTCTTGCAGCGCAACGCCGTCAGCACGTCCTGCAGGGGCCGGCGGGCGCGCACGTGCATGTGCACGTCGCCGGCGGCCACCAGCGGCAGCGCAAA
>DAIDAU010000121.1 GCA_027310465.1 Rhodocyclaceae bacterium | reverse complement strand
CGAGCAGCGGGCCGCTGACGCGCACCGCGACGCCGCGCCGCGCCGCCGCCGACAGCGCCGCGGCGATGCCGCGTCCCGTCTCGTCGTCGGCGAAGATGTAGCTTTCGAGGTGCACTTCCGTCGTCGCGCCATTGACGGCATCGAGCAGCGCGGGGAAGTATTCGCGGCCGCTCTCCAGCAGTTCGACGCGGTTGCCGGTGGCGAATCTCTGGATCACGCCGCGGGCGACAGCATGGCGGACAGCGCGGCGTGGTCGGAGATCTGCGACCACGGCGGGCCGAAATGCACGGTCGCCGATTCGATGCCGAAGCCGCGCACGTAGATGCGGTCGAGGCGCAGCACCGGCAGGGCGCTGGGAAAGCTGCGCGGCGGACGGCCGCCGACGCCGGCGAACACTTCGATCAGGCCGAGGCGCTCGGCGAGCTGGTTGTGGGCGCGGTTGCGCCAGTCGTTGAAGTCGCCGGCGACGATCAGCGGCGCGTCGGCCGGGATGATGGCCTCGAGGCGGGTGGCGAGGGCGTCGAGCTGGCGGCGCCGCGAGCGTCCGAACAGCGAGAGGTGCACGCAGACGCAATGGAGCTGCCGCGGCAGGCCCGGTACGTCGATCGCGCAGTGCAGGATGCCGCGCTTCTCGAAGCGCATGTGCGTGACGTCCTGGTTGTGGTAGGCGATGATCGGGAAGCGCGACAGGATCGCGTTGCCGTGGTGGCCGTGGTCATAGACGACGTTGCGCCCGTAGGCCGTCGCATGCCAGAAGTCCTCGGCGAGGAACTCGTGCTGCGGCGCCTCCGGCCAATCCTCGTGTCGTTCGGCATGGATCAGGTGCAGGCCCTGCACTTCCTGCAGGAAGACGATGTCGGGCGTCAGTTCGCGCAGGCGCTCGCGCAGCTCGTGCACGACCATGCGCTGGTTGAATTGGGAGAAGCCTTTGTGGATGTTGTAGGTGGCGATGTGGAGCGGCATCAGCGCTTCACGAAGCTTCCAGCATCCGCTCGAGCGCGACCTTCGCCAGCACCGCTTCGTGCGGCGGCACGCTGATGCGGTTCACCACGTTGCCGGCGGCGAGGTTCTCGAGGCACCAGGCGAGGTGCTGCGGGTCGATGCGCTGCATCGTCGAGCACATGCAGATGGTGTCGGCCATGAACTGCACCGTCTTGCCTTCGGGCTTCACTTCCTGGGCGAGGCGCTCGACGAGGTTCAGCTCGGTGCCCACCAGCCAGTGCGTGCCGGGCGCGCCTGCCTTCACGGTCTTGAGGATGGTCTCGGTCGAGCCGACGTAGTCGGACTTCCGGCAGACTTCGAAGCTGCACTCGGGATGCGAGATCACGATGCCGTCCGGATGCTTGGCGCGGAAACGGTCGATCTGTCCCGGCTGGAACATCTGGTGCACCGAACAGTAGCCGTGCCAGAGGATGATCCTGGCCTTTTCGATCTGCGCGCGCGTCAGTCCGCCCATCTCGAGGTCAGGGTTCCAGATCGCCATCTCGTCCATCGGGATGCCCATCCTATAGCCGCTCCAGCGGCCGAGGTGCTGGTCGGGAAAGAACAACACCTTCTCGCGCCGCTTGAACGACCACTCGAGGATCTGGGTCGCGTTCGACGAGGTGCACACGATGCCGCCGTGCTCGCCGCAGAACGCCTTGAGGTCGGCCGCCGAATTGATGTAGGTGACCGGCGTGACCTTCTCGTCGGGATCGAGCACGGTCGCCAGTTCGCGCCAGCAGCGCTCGACCTTGGCGCGGCTCGCCATGTCGGCCATCGAGCAGCCGGCCGCCATGTCGGGCAGGATGGAAACCTGTTCGGGGCGCGACAGGATGTCGGCGACCTCGGCCATGAAATGCACGCCGCAGAAGACGATGTACTCGGCCGCCGTCTGCGACGCGAGGCGCGAGAGCTTGAGCGAGTCGCCGGTGATGTCGGCGTGGCGGTACACGTCGGCGCGCTGGTAGTGATGGCAGAGCAGCACGGCGCGCGAGCCGAGCTTGGCTTTTGCCGCGACGATGCGCTCCTGCGCCTGGTCGTCGGACAGTGCGTTGAAGGGGTCGAAACTGATGGCAGCCATGTTGTCGGAAGAAACGAAGGAATGCAGCGGAAAACCGCGCGCTGAGCGGCAACGAATCTTATCACCCCGCTGTTTTCCCTCCCGCCCGGGCCGGCCCGGCCCGCCCTCGGCGCGATGCGGCCGCCATTCGCCGCGACGGGGCGATTAGAATGCGCGCCATGCCCGATTCCAGCCTCCGGCGCTCCGAGCCGGCCAACGAGCAGCGCTACCGCGAAGGCCAGAAGGTCACCTGGGTCAGCGTCGCGGTGAACATCGCGCTGACCATCCTGCAGATCGGCATCGGCATGCTGGCGCACGCGCAGAGCCTGGTGGCCGACGGCTTCCATTCGCTGTCGGACCTGGTCGCGGACTTCCTCGTCCTCGTCGCCAACCACCACAGCCGCCATCCGGCCGACGAGTCGCACCCGTACGGGCACCAGCGCATCGAGACCGCGGCGTCGCTGGCGCTCGGCTTGATCCTGTTCGGCACCGGCGGCGCGATCCTCTGGTATGCGGCGGGACGGCTGCAGCATCTCGAGCTGCTGCCCGCCGTGGCGCCGGTCGCCTTCTGGACGGCGCTGGCGACCATCGGCGCGAAGGAAGGCTTGTTCCGCTACATGCTGCACGTCGGGGAGAAGCTGCGCTCGCCGATGCTGATCGCCAACGCGTGGCACGCGCGTTCCGACGCGGCCTCGTCGCTGGTCGCAGCGTGCGGCATCGGCGGCAGCCTGCTCGGCATGCGCTGGCTCGACCCGCTCGCCGCAGTGATCGTCGGCTTCATGATCCTGCGCATGGGCTGGGAGTTCGGCTGGGAAGCGCTGCGCGAACTGATGGACGAGGGATTGTCCGAACAGGCGCTCGTCGACATCCGCGCGACGCTGCGCGGCACGCCGGGCGTGCTCGACGTGCACGACTTGCGCACCCGCCGCATGGCGCACCAGGCGCTGGTGGATGCGCACATCCGCGTCGACGGCCGCATCAGCGTTTCCGAGGGTCACCGCATCGCCGAGGCGGCGCGCAGGCGCGTGCTCTCCGGGCATGCGCAAGTCCTCGACGTATTGGTGCATGTCGATGCCGAAGACGATTCGCAGTCGGGCAAGCGCTCGTCCGCCGAGCTGCCGGGACGCGAAGCGCTGCTCGGCCATCTTCGCGAAATGCTCGGCGTCGAGGAGCGCGGCATCGAGCGGGCGGTGTTTCATTATCTCGGGGAGAAGGTGGATGCGGAGGTCTTCCTGGCACCCGACTTTGCCGCCGACGCGGCCCGCATGGCCGACATCCACCGCCGGCTGGAAAGCGGATTGCCGGGCGACATGACTTTCGGCAGCATCAGCTTGCACAGCCGGATCGCACCAAAGTAGGGCGTGTCGATACCGAGGGGCACCATACTGGTGCGGGCGATCGAGTCCCAAAAGCCATTTGACTTTGTGGCACAATCCTCAACCCTGATCGGGTCTATGGCATACAAACTGCTATTTCACGCCCGCGACGATTTTCCCGGACTGGCCACGAGCCTGGTTCGCTACCCATTCAACAGCTAGGAGAGCATTTCATGACGACGCCGCAAGATGTACTCAAGTTGATCCAGGAAAAGGAAGTCCGCTTCGTCGATTTCCGCTTCACCGACACCCGCGGCAAGGAACAGCACGTCGGCGTTCCCGTCACCGCTTTCGACATCAGCAAGTTCGAAGACGGCCATGCTTTCGACGGCTCCTCGATCGCCGGCTGGAAGGGCATCCAGGCCTCCGACATGCTGCTGATGCCGGATGCCGGCACCGCGTACATCGACCCGTTCATGGACGAGACCACGCTCATCCTGACCTGCGACGTCGTCGAGCCCTCCGACGGCAAGGGCTACGATCGCGATCCGCGCTCGCTGGCCAAGCGCGCCGAAGCCTATCTGAAGTCTTCCGGCCTGGGCGACACCGCCTACTTCGGCCCCGAACCCGAATTCTTCATCTTCGACTCCGTCGAGTGGAAGGTGGACATGTCCGGCTCCTACTGCAAGGTGTTCTCCGAGGAAGCCGCCTGGGCCTCCGCCGAGAAGGTCGAAGGCGGCAACGTCGGCCACCGTCCCACCGTCAAGGGCGGCTACTTCCCCGTCCCGCCGGTCGATAGTCTCAACGACATCCGCGCCGCCATGTGCCTGGCGCTGGAAGCCTGCGGCGTCGAGGTCGAAGTGCACCACCACGAAGTGGCGACCGCCGGCCAGTGCGAACTCGGCACCAAGTTCGGCCCGCTGGTGAAGCGCGCCGACCACACCCAGGTCCTCAAGTACATCATCCACAACGTCGCGCACAGCTACGGCAAGACCGCGACCTTCATGCCCAAGCCCATCGTCGGCGACAACGGCTCGGGCATGCACGTGCACCAGTCGATCTGGAAGGACGGCAAGAACCTGTTCGCCGGCAGCGGCTACGCCGGCCTGTCCGAGTTCGCGCTGTACTACATCGGCGGCATCATCAAGCACGCCCGCGCGCTCAACGCCATCACCAACCCGCTGACCAACTCCTACAAGCGTCTGGTCCCCGGCTTCGAAGCCCCGGTCAAGCTGGCCTACTCGGCTCGCAACCGCTCCGCCTCGATCCGCGTGCCCTACGTGCAGTCCGACAAGGCCCGCCGCATCGAAGTGCGTTTCCCGGATCCGGGCGCGAACCCCTACCTGGCCTTCACCGCCATGATGATGGCCGGCCTCGACGGCGTGCAGAACAAGATCCACCCGGGCGATCCCGCCGACAAGAACCTCTACGACCTGCCGCCGGAAGAAGACGCGAAGATCCCGACCGTCTGCTCCAGCCTGGACCAGGCCCTCGACTACCTCGACAAGGATCGCGAGTTCCTGACCCGCGGCGGCGTCTTCAGCAACGACATGATCGACGCCTACATCGAGCTCAAGATGGAAGAGGTCACCAAGTTCCGCATGACCACCCATCCGCTCGAGTACGAGATGTACTACTCGATCTGATCGGATCAGCACGGTCGCGAGAAGGACGGGGCGCTGCCCCGTCCTTTTCTTTTAGGCTTCGTTTGGCATACACTCGTCGTGTTGATGAACCGGGTTTTCACCATGAAGCTACGCCTGCCTTCCGTCCTGCTCGCCGCGCTGCCGCTGACCGCTGCGGCCGACACGCTCTACAAGTGCACCGACGAAACCGGCATGGTGCTCTACACCAACCAGAAGGGCGCGGGGAAGAACTGCACGGTGCTCTCGCGCGAGCAGCCCATCTCCACGTTCTCGGCGCCGAAGGCGAAGCCGGGCGACTTTCCGCGCGTGAATCCGGATCAGCAGCGCGCGCGCGACAACGACCGCCGCGCCATTCTCGATCAGGAACTCGCCAACGAACAGAAGCTGCTCGACGAGGCAAGGAAGGCGCTGACCGACCAGGAAGCCTACGTCGATCCCTCGGAGCGCAACGTCGGCCGCACCGGCGCGCAAGGCACCACGCATGGCATCAACGAAGCCAAGAGGGAAGCGCGCCTGCAGCCCTACCGCGACAGCGTGCAATTGCACGAGCGCAACATCGAGGCGCTCAACAAGGAAATCGCCAACCTGAAGTAGGGCTGGCATGGCAGGCGTGGTTCTTGCTCGACTGCGGGCATGAAAGATCCTCAGCCTTCGGCTTTTTCCGGACTCGACCTCCTCTCGTCGGCAGTGATCCTGCTCGACGAGCGCGAACTCATCCGGCATCTCAATCCCGCCGCGGAGAACCTGCTCGGCGTTCCGGAGCGCGCCTGGCTCGGCCGCCCGATGACCCAGTTGCTCGGCACGGCGCCGACGCTCGCCGCGGCGCTCGACAGCGCGATCAAGAACAACTGGAGCTACACCGGCCATGACATCGTCGTCGCGCGGCCGGACTGCGAGCCGCTGCATCTCGACTGCACGGTGACGCCGATCGAGACCGACGACGCGCGCCTGCTGCTCGAATTCCGCCCCATCGACCAGCAGCTCAAGGCCTCGCGCGAGGAGCGCGCGGCGATGCAGCAGCAGGCCAACCGCGAGCTGATCCGCAACCTCGCGCACGAGATCAAGAACCCGCTCGGCGGCATCCGCGGCTCGGCGCAGCTGCTCGAGCGCGAGCTCGGCATGCTCGACAACGCGCCGGCGCTGCGCGAATACACGCAGGTGATCATCAAGGAGGCCGATCGCCTGCAGGACCTGATGCAGCGCCTGCTCTCCTCGCACCGCGCGATGCAGCCGGCGCAGGTGAGCATCCACGAAATCCTCGAACGCGTGCGCCGGCTCATCCACGCCGAGTACTCGGGCGTGCGCGTGCGGCGCGACTACGACACCTCGCTGCCCGACGTCACCGGCGACCGCGAGCAGCTGATCCAGGCCATCCTCAACATCGCGCGCAACGCCGCGCAGGCGATGCACGGCCAGGGCGAGATCATTTTCCGCACGCGCGCCGACCGCCAGGTGACGCTGGCCAAGCGCCGCTATCCGCTGGCGCTCGAACTGCAGGTGATCGATAATGGGCCGGGCATTCCGGAGGACATCCGCGACAAGATCTTCTATCCGCTGGTGTCCGGCCGCGAAGGCGGCAGCGGCCTGGGGCTGACGCTGGCGCAGAGCTTCATCCAGCAGCACCAGGGCAGCATCGAAGTCGACTCGCGCCCCGGCCGCACCTGCTTCTCGATCCGCCTGCCGCTGACGAACGCCAAAGAGCATAGGGACCAAGCATGAACCCTGTCTGGATCATCGACGACGACCGCTCCATCCGCTGGGTGCTCGAGAAGGCGCTCGCGCGCGAGGACATCCCGAGCAAGAGCTTCGGTTCCGCCGACGAGGCACTGGCCGCTCTCAACGCCGGCGAAGCGCCGCGCGTGCTGGTGTCCGACATCCGCATGCCGGGCACCTCGGGCCTCGAGCTGCTCAAGCTGGTGAAGTCGGATTTCCCAGAGTTGCCGGTCATCATCATGACGGCCTACTCGGACCTCGACTCCGCCGTGGCCGCGTTCCAAGGTGGTGCATTCGAATACCTGCCGAAGCCCTTCGACGTCGACCAGACCGTCGACCTAGTGCGCCGCGCGCTCGAACAGACGCCGCAGGAAAGCACCGCCGCCGTCGCAGAAGCGCTGACGCCCGAAATCCTCGGCCAGGCGCCCTCGATGCAGGAGGTGTTCCGCGCCATCGGACGCCTGTCGCAGTCGCACGCGACCGTGCTGATCAACGGCGAATCGGGCACCGGCAAGGAGCTCGTGGCGCGCGCGCTGCATCGCCACAGCCCGCGGCGCGAGGCGCCGTTCATCGCCATCAACACGGCGGCGATCCCGCGCGACCTGCTCGAATCGGAGCTGTTCGGCCACGAGAAGGGCTCGTTCACCGGCGCCACCGGCCAGCGCCGCGGCCGCTTCGAGCAGGCCGACAACGGCACGCTGTTCCTCGACGAGATCGGCGACATGCCGGCCGAACTGCAGACGCGGCTGCTGCGCGTGCTCTCCGACGGCCACTTCTACCGCGTCGGCGGCCACCAGCCGATCAAGGCCAACGTGCGCGTCATCGCCGCCACGCACCAGAACCTCGAGGACCGCGTGCGCCAGGGCCTGTTCCGCGAGGACCTGTTCCACCGGCTCAACGTGATCCGCCTGCGGCTGCCGCCGATGCGCGAGCGCCGCGAGGACATTCCGCCGCTGACGCGCCACTTCCTCGCCAAGAGCGCGCAGGACCTCAACGTCGAACCGAAGCGCCTGTCGGAAGCCGCGCTGCGCTATCTCGCCAGCCTCGAGTTTCCCGGCAACGTGCGCCAGCTCGAGAATCTCTGTCACTGGCTCACGGTCATGGCGCCCGGCCAGGTCATCGAGGTCGCCGACCTGCCGGCCGAGCTGCGCGAGGAGACGCAGAAGCCGGGCTCGTTCGACTGGCTGCATTCGCTGGCCTCCGAAGCCGACGGCCTGATCGCCGCGCATCCGGGCGAGGTCTTCGACCGCATGACGCGCGACTTCGAGCGCACGCTGATCCGCCGCGCGCTCGCCGCCACCGGCGGCCGGCGCATCGAGGCGGCGCAGCTCCTGGGCATCGGCCGCAACACCATCACGCGCAAGATCCAGGAGCTCGGGCTCGAAGAGCCGCAGTAGCGCCAACCTGCGATAATCGGAGCATGACCGCTCCGGCTGCCCGCCTGCAGACCTCCGCCGTCGCCGCCGCGCTCGGCCCGCTCGCCGTGCGCTTCGACGTCGACGTGCTCGAGCGCTGCGTGTCGACCAACAGCGAGCTGGTGCGCCGCGCCGAAGCCGGCGCGCCGTCGGGCACGGTCGTCGCTGCCGAGTGCCAGACGGCGGGCCGCGGACGCATGGGCCGCGCCTGGTTCGCGGCGCCCGGCGCGAGCCTCACCTTCTCGCTGCTGTGGCGCTTCAAGGAAGGGACCGTGCCCTACGGCCTTTCGCTCGCCGTCGGCGTGGCGCTCGCCGAGGCGCTCGAGCAGATGGGGACTGCGCAGGTCGCGCTGAAGTGGCCGAACGACCTGCTGCGCGACGGCCGCAAGCTCGGCGGCGTGCTGGTCGAACTGGTGCCCGGCGCGCCGCATGCCGCGGTGATCGGCATCGGCATCAACCTGCGCCTGCCGCCCGACATGCCCGACGAAGTCAAGGCCTTGGCCGCCGCGCTCGACGCCGACGTGCCGGCGGAAGAACTGCTGGCGCGCCTGCTCGCCGGCCTCCACGGCGTGCTGGGCGAATTCGCCGCCGGCGGCTTCCACGCCGTGCGCGAGCGCTGGCTCGCGCGCTGCGCGCATCTCGACATGCCGGTGCAGATCCTCTCCGAATTCTCGCCGCCGCTCGCGGGCCGCTGCATCGGCGTCGACGTCGACGGCGCGCTGCTGCTGGAAACGCCGGTGTGCGTGCAGCGCATCCTGTCGGGCGACGTGTCGCTGCGCACGCCGTGACGCTGCTCTGCATCGATTGCGGCAACACGCGGCTCAAGTGGGGCCTGCGGGAACCGGGCCGCTGGTTCGCGCAGGAAGCCCTGCCGACGGCGGACGCGGAACGCCTCGACGCGATGCTGCCGCAAACGCCGCAGCGCATCGTCGCGTGCAATGTCGCAGGTCCGGTGGCCGAGAGCCGCATCGAAGCGCTGGCCGTTCGCCGCAGGATTCCCTTGCTCTGGGTGCGCTCGCTGCCGCAGCACTGCGGCGTGACGAACGGCTACGACGATCCCGCGCAGCTCGGCGCCGATCGCTGGGCGGCGCTGATCGGCGGGCGCTCCCTGCATCACGGCTCTTGCCTCGTCGTCAATTCCGGCACGGCGACGACCGTCGACGTCCTCGATGCGGGCGGCGTGTTCCTGGGCGGGCTGATCCTGCCCGGACTCGAGCTCATGCGCAGCGCGCTTGCCCGCAACACCGCCGGGCTGCCGCATGCGCAGGGCGAGTTCCGCGAACTGCCGCGCAACACCGACGATGCGATCGCCAGCGGCTGCCTGGAGGCGACGCTGGGCGCGATCGAGCGCATGTTCCGACGCATCGCGGCTGCGCCGGAGCCGCTATGCCTGCTGTCGGGCGGCGCGGCGGAAACGATCTCGCGCCTGCTGGCGATCCCGCATCGCGCCGTGCCCAACCTCGTCCTGGAAGGCCTCGCGCGCGTCGCGGAAAGCGAATAGGCGGTCGCCGGCAACCGTTCCGGTGCATTCGTAACCGAGCTGGCCGAGATTCAATTCGACCGATAGGGCAATCGACCGCTTCGAGCGCTTCGCGTTCAGCATGAAGAGCCGTTTCCCGATCGGCCGGCGGCTGCCGCATCAATAACGCCTATGCGTCCGCGGCCTCACTTGCGCCATGGCGTCGCCGCCTTTGACGCCCGCAATCAAGGACAACGGGGACATATTTCAGAATCCCCCGCATCTTCGCGCAGGCCGCTGCTCCAATTTGATTAATGGATTGGCGCAATGCCGATGCGCTGCTTTCATGGAACCCTGGCGGCGCTGCACTTCTTCACGTTCCTGCTGATATCCGAGGAGCCCGATATGGCACGAGACCCGCGAGAAGATCTATCCCACGTCTTGGCGCGAGTCGAACTCAGCTGGGCTTGCGACGCGATCCTCATGCGCCGGAGCGCGGCCCTTCTGCGCGGCGACGTCGTCGAGCGAATCCCGTGCCCCGCGCGAAAGCGGATCGCGGACTGCCCGGCTTCGGGTTTGATCGGCGCGATCGAGCATTGCGAGGAATGGTGTTCGTCCTCGGCCTGTTGCCGCACAGGACTCTCGCTGCAAGCCAGAATCGAGGAATTCGCGCGCGCCCGCAGGGAAGTCCGGGTCATGCTGGGCGAATCATGTGCCGCTTCTACTTCGCGTGCCAATGCGGCGTCGCGATCCCCTCGCCCAGATCGGCCTCGACCAGCCGCTCGCGAACTTCCAGCAGCTGCCTGATCAGCTCCGGCTCCGCGCGCGCGTAGGCTTCCGCATCCGGCTTGCGGTCGACGACCACGCCGAGCAGTTCGGTGATGGCGTTGCCGATCGAGTTCTGGCTGATGGTGACGATGAGCCGGCCTTCGTCGTTGCGGTAGATCAGCTGCTTGAAGGCGGGCTGCCAGCGGATGGCGTTGGCGTACTTGGCGTCCTTGATGCAGCGGTCGCGCACCATCTTTGCCGTCATCAGGAAATCGTTGTTGAACAGCAGCTTCTCCTCGACCAGCTCGGGGAAGTAGATGTCGCGCGGCATCGGCGCGTTGCGCGTGCTCACCTGGCTGAAGAAGGTGCGGTAGAAGTCGATGAAGCCCTTGAGGATGATGTCGTAGTCCTTCCAGAAGCGCAGTTCCTTGAGCGAGGCCGCGCCGCCGGTGATGTCCCAGCTCGGCAGTCCCTGCGGATAGCCGGTGAGGCCGATGCGGCAGGTGCCTTCGGGGCAGGGCTTGAGGTTCTTCATGTCGAGCGCGCTGATGAAGTCGCGGTAGACCTCGCGCATGTATTCCTGGAACAGCGAGTGCTGGCCGCCGTCGGTGAGGTTGGGGTTGTGCGGATCGGCGATGGGCGCGTCGCGCAGGTCCGCCTTGCTGAACACCATGAAGTGGTTGTGCAGCATGCGGATGCTCGGCACGCCGGGCGAGGTCAGCGGCCAGGTGGCGTCGAGGCTGGCTTCGCCGGCGAGCACCAGGTGCTGGGCGGGATCGGGATAGCGCTCGAGCATGTAGTCGATGACGATCTGGTTCATGCGGTTCCAGACGTTCTTGACGTTCTCCGGCACCTGCGTGCGGCGCACCGGGCGGCCGAGCGGATCGAGGATGCTCTGCGACGTGTTGTAGATGATCGAGGCGTCGAACAGGTTGCTGTGGCCGAGCGCCTTGCGGTAGAGCAGCAGTCCTTCGGGATTCTTCAGCAGCCCGTTGTTGTGCGCGAGGTCGGCGAGGTTCTCGGCGCTGTTGAAGAACTCGTTGGGCTTCATGCCCTCGGGAACTTCGAGCGGGATGGAGCGGAAGGGCGTGACGATCTCTCGGGGGCCGGACTGCATCGGATTATCCTGTCGTGGTTCTGGGCGCGGGCAGGATAGACGGGCGCTTGCGGCCCTGGCAAATCAGGATTGATGAAGGCCGCTTCAATTCCCTCTATGTTTGCGCTAACGTAGCGCCTTTCTATGCCATTCCTGGGGAGGGGTCATGACGGTGGGTCGCATCATGCTGGACGAGAAGGAAATCCCGACGCACTGGTACAACGTCGTCGCCGACATGCCGAACGCGCCGCTGCCGCCGCTGGGTGCCGACGGCAAGCCGGTCGGTCCCGAGCAGATGATGGTCATCTTCCCCGAGACCATCCTCGCCCAGGAGATGAGCGCGGAACGCTGGATCCCGATTCCCGAGGAAGTGCGCGAGGCCTACCGCATCTGGCGCCCGACGCCGCTGATCCGCGCGCTGCGGCTCGAGAAGGCGCTCGGCACGCCGGCCAAGATCTACTACAAGTACGAAGGCGTTTCGCCCGCCGGCTCGCACAAGCCGAACTCGGCGATCCCGCAGGCCTGGTTCAACAAGGTCGCCGGCATCAAGCGCCTGACCACCGAGACCGGCGCCGGCCAGTGGGGCTCGTCGCTCGCCTTCGCCGGACAGATGTTCGGCATCGACGTGCGCATCTACATGGTCAAGATCAGCTACGAGCAGAAGCCGTTCCGCCGCTCGATGATGCAGACCTGGGGCGCCGAGGTGTTCGCCAGCCCCTCCGACATGACCAACACCGGCCGCGCGATCCTGGCCAAGGACCCGCACAACCAGGGCTCGCTCGGCATCGCGATCTCGGAGGCCGTCGAGGAGGCGGCCTCGCGCGCCGACACCAAGTACGCGCTCGGCTCGGTGCTCAACCACGTGCTGCTGCACCAGACGGTGATCGGCCTCGAGGCGAAGAAGCAGCTCGAGAAGATCGGCGAATATCCCGACATGGTGTTCGCGCCCTGCGGCGGCGGCTCCAATTTCGCCGGCATCGCCTTCCCGTTCTTCGCCGACAAGGCGGCGGGGAAGAAGGTGCGTCTCGTCGCCGTCGAACCGACGTCGTGTCCGACGCTGACCAAGGGCGTCTACGCCTACGACTTCGGCGACGCTTCCGGCTTCACGCCGCTGATGAAGATGTACACGCTCGGCCACGACTTCATGCCGCCGGGCATCCATGCCGGCGGCCTGCGCTACCACGGCGATTCGCCACTGGTGTCGCAGCTGCTGCACGAAGGACTCATCGAGGCCGTCGCCGTGCCGCAGCTCGCGACCTTCG
>DAIDAU010000114.1 GCA_027310465.1 Rhodocyclaceae bacterium | reverse complement strand
ATGCGCGGCGACGACCTGCGCGATGCCGGCGAGGATGGTCTGGATGCGTTCCGGCAGCGACAGCGCATCGTCGGTCTTGACGCAGCCGCTGCTGACGTAGGAAAGCTTCGAGCCGCGACGGTCGATGATCCCGAACCCGGTGATGCGCAGGCCGGGATCGATGCCGAGGATGCGCGTGGCGGCCTCGGCCATCCGCGTCATTCGTCCATCACGGCGGTGGTGTAAACCTCCTGCACGTCGTCCAGTCCTTCGAGGGCGTCGAGCAGCTTCTGCATCCTGGCGGCGTCTTCGCCGGCGAACTCGGTCTCGTTCTGCGGCTTCATCGTGACTTCGGCGAACTCGGGCGTGAAGCCCGCCTTCTCCAGGGCATCCTTGACCGCGAGGAAGTCGCCGGGGCCGGAGATGACTTCGATGCTGCCGTCTTCGTTGGTCGTCACGTCCTCGGCGCCGGCTTCGATCGCCGCGTCCATCAGCTTCGCCTCGTCGGTGCCCGGCGCGAAGATCATCTGGCCGCAGTGCTTGAACATGAAGGCGACGCAGCCGTCGGTGCCCATGTTGCCGCCGTACTTGTTGAAGGCGTGGCGGACGTCGGCGACGGTGCGCACCTTGTTGTCGGTCAGGCAGTCGACGATGATCGCCGCGCCGCCGATGCCGTAGCCCTCGTAGCGCGTCTCCTCGTAACTGACGCCCTCGAGCTCGCCGGTGCCCTTCTTGATCGCGTTCTCGATCTTGTCCTTCGGCAGGTTGATGGCCTTGCTCTTGTCGATGGCCAGCCGCAGGCGCGGATTGAAACTGGGATCGCCGCCGCCCATCTTGGCGGCGACGGTGATTTCCTTGGCGATCTTGGAGAAGGCGGCGCCGCGCTTTTCGTCCTGGCGGCCCTTACGGTGCTGGATGTTGGCCCATTTGGAGTGACCGGCCATGTCGGAATCCTTTGCTGCTGAAAGGGCGGCATTTTAGCATCCGGGCCTCAGCCGCCGGACCCCGGCCGACGGCCGGCCATGCGGACCAGCGCCTTGCGGCCCTCTTCGAACACGGCGAGGGCGAGCGCGAAGGGCAGCATGTAGAGCCAGACCTCCGCCGGAAGGGAGGCGGTGGCGAACAGTTCCTGGCCCCAGGGCGTATAGACGATCGCGAGCAGCACGCCGACCTCGGTCGCGAGACCGAGCGCCAGCAGCCGGTTTTCGCCCAGTGGGAACCGCCACGCCGGTAGCCGCGGATGCCGGCAGACGAACAGGTTCGCGATCTGGCCGAGCACGATCGCCGCGAGACAGGCGGTGGTGGCCTGCACGTAATGCGGATCGGTGCGCGGCAAGTCGTCGCCGTAATGCCAGCCGGCGCCGTGAAGGACGAAGAAGAAGGCGGCCATCGCGGCGACGGCCTCGATCGGCCCGAGAAACAGATAGGCGCGCGCCAGCACGCGCCACGACAGCAGATGCTCGCCGTGCCGCCGCGGCGGCTTTTGCATGACGTCGGCGTGCGGCGGTTCGGCGCCGAGCGCCAGCGCCGGTACGGTGTCGGTGCCCAGGTCGATGGCCAGCACCTGGATGGCCGTCAGCGGCAGCGGAATGCGCGTCAGTGCGAAGGCGAGGAAGGGCACGAGCTCGGCGAAGTTGTGCGTGAAGATGTAGGTGAGGAACTTGCGGATGTTGTCGAATACCGCGCGGCCTTCCTCGACGGCGTCGACGATGGTGGCGAAATGGTCGTCGAGCAGCACGATATCCGACGCCTCGCGCGCCACGTCGGTGCCGCTCCGGCCCATGGCGATGCCGATGTCGGCGGTCTTCAGCGCGGGCGCGTCGTTGACGCCGTCGCCGGTGACCGCGACGACTTCGCCCTTGTGCTGGAGCGCTTGCACCACCAGCATCTTCTGCTCGGCGGTGACGCGCGCGAACAGCACCTCGGGCGCGTCGAGCGCCAGCTGCAGCTCGGCCGGCGCCATGCGCCGCACGTCGTCGCCGAGGATCACGGAAGGGCCGGCGCCGCGCACCAGCCCGACCTCGCGGGCGATGGCGAGCGCCGTGCGCGGGTGGTCGCCGGTGATCATGATGGCGCGCACGCCGGCCTGCCGGCAGCGCGTCACCGCCTCATGGACGTCGGGCCGCGGCGGGTCGTCGAGGCCGACTAAGCCGCAGAACCGCAGGTCGGCCTCGGCCGCTTCCTCGCCTTCCGCCAGCGGGCGCCAGGCGAGCGCCAGCACGCGCAGGCCGCGGTCGGCCATGTCGTCCTCGGCGCGGCGCAGGCGCTGGCGCATCTCGGCGTCGAGGGGCCGTGCGGCGCCGCGCTCGATCCAGGCGGTACACAGCGGCAGCACGGCTTCCGGCGCGCCCTTGCACCACAGGTTGCGCCGCCCCGAGGCGTCGTGGGTCGTCACCGACATGCGCCGGCGCTCGGTGTCGAACGGCTGCTCGCCGACGCGCTCCTCGGCGCCGTCCGTGCCGCCGAATTCCCACAGCGCGATTTCCATCGGGTCGCCGCTCGGGTGGCCGCCGGGGAACTTGAGGCTGTGGCAGTGGCGCGCGACGGCGCGCAGCTCCAGGTCCGCGGCCTTCGGCCAGCGCCGCGCGGCCAGCACGTGGCGGCCGCCGACGAACAGTTCGCGCACGGCCATGCGGTTCTGCGTCAGCGTGCCGGTCTTGTCGGTGAGGATCACCGTCGTGCTGCCCAGCGTCTCGACGGCGGGCAGATGGCGCACGAGGGCTTGGCGCCGGGCCATGCGCTGCGTGGCGAGCGCCAGCGCCAGCGTCACGGTGGGCAGCAGGCCTTCGGGCACGTTGGCGACGATGATGCCGATGGCGAAGGTGAAGTTCGCCCAGAACGGCAGGCCGATGACGTGGCCGATGGCGAAGAAGACGAGGCCGAGCGCGATGGCGAGCGCGGCGACGATGCGCGAGACGCGCCGGATCTCCTTTTGCAGCGGCGACTCGGCTTCGCCCGCGGTCTGCGTCAGGTGGGCGATGCGGCCGAATTCGGTGTTCATGCCGGTCGCGTAGACGGCCGCGCGGCACTCGCCCGAGACGATCGCGGTGCCGGCCAGCAGCAGGTTGCGCGCATGCAGCGTGTCGGCGCCGCTGTCGCTTTCGGCGCTGCGCGCCCGGGGCAGCGACTCGCCCGTCAGCGTGGCGAGATTCACGCGCAGGCTCCAGCTCTCGACGATGCGGCAATCGGCAGGCACCTGAGCGCCTTCGGCGAGCAGCAGCATGTCGCCGGGGACCAGATCGGCTGCCTCGATCTCCACCGGGCGTCCGCCGCGCAGCGCCTCGACGCGCGCCGGCAGCAGTTCGCGCAAGGCCGCCAGCGCGCGCTGGGCGCGGTACGTCTGCCAGAAGGCGAACAGCCCGTTGATGAAGATCACCGCGACGATGGCGAAACCGAGTTGCGCCATACCCTGTCCCCGCTCGAAATGCTCGGCGTAGAAGGCCAGCGCGGCGGCGAACCACAGCAGCAGGGCGAAGAAGTGCGTGAACTCCTTCAGCAGCGCCAGCCAGATCGGCTCGCCGGCGACGGCCTCGATGCGGTTGGGACCGAACTCGCGCCGCCGCCGCGCCGCCTCGGCATCGGACAATCCTTGCGGCCCGCTGCCGAGACTGCTCAGCGCCGCCTGGCTTTCAAGATGCGCGATGTGGACGCCGGACGGCTCCATGGCTTGCATATCCCGCCTGCAATGTGGCCCAATTCAGTATGGCATCAAACTCGCGCAGCACGGACGGCCTCGGCTTCACCCTCGCACTGGTCGCCGCCTTCGGATTCTCGGTCAAGGCGATCCTCATCAAGCTGGCATACGCCTCCTATCCGGTGGCGGCCGTCACGCTGCTGGCCTTGCGCATGGCGTTCGCGCTTCCCGTCTTCATCTGGATAGGCCTGCGCGAATCGCGCGATGCGCCGCCGCTGGAACGACGCGACTGGCTCGCCCTGGCCATCCTCGGCTGCCTCGGCTACTACGGCGCCAGCATCTTCGACTTCCTCGGCCTGCAGTACATCACGGCGGGCCTCGAGCGCCTGATCCTGTTCACCTATCCGACGCTGACCATCGTGATCTCGGCGCTGGCCTTCGGCACGGCGATCGGCCGCCGCGAGACGGCGGCGCTGGCGCTCTGCTATCTCGGCATCGCCGCGGCCTTCGCCCACGATCTGGGCATCACCGCGGATTCGGAAGCGGTCTGGATCGGCGGCGCCTTCGTCTTCGGCTCGTCGCTGTCGTACGCCGTGTACCTCGCAGGAAGCTCGCGCATGATCGCGCGTCTGGGCGCGGCGCGCTTCACGGCGCTGGCGATGCTGGTATCGACGGCGGCGACGCTGGCGCACTTCCTCGCCACGCAGCCGCTTTCGGAATTGGTCCAGCCGCTGCCGATCTACGGCTACGGCTTGGGCATGGCAGTCGTCTCGACGGTGATCCCCGTGTTCGCGCAGTCGGCGGCGATCCGCCGCATCGGCGCGGGCCGGGCGGCGCTGATCGGGACCATTGGACCCTTGATCACGATCGCTCTGGGGTGGTGGCTGCTGGGCGAGGCGATGTCGGTGGCGCAGTGGGTGGGGGCGGGGCTCGTCGTGGTTGGGGTGGTGATTGCGGGACGACGATAGGCTGGTTGTGTTCGGCGCTTGGTGCGGGCTCGTGCCGCCGGGGTGCTCTGCTGTGCTTCGTGTCCCCCGGGGGACACGAAGCGACGACGACCACCCGTCGCCCTCGGCGGTTAACCCAACCCTACCTAGGACCCCAAGCCCAACCGTTTGACGATCTCGGAAGTCAGTCCCGCCTGATTCAGCGTGTAGAAGTGCAACCCCGGCGCCCCGCGTGCGATCAGGTGCTCGCACAGCCGCGTCACGACATCGAGGCCGAGCGCGCGGATCGACTCCGCATCGTCCCCGTAGCTCTCGAACTTGCGGCGCATCCAGCGCGGGATGTCGGCGCCGCAGTTGTCGGCGAAGCGCGCGAGCTTGGAGAATGACGCGATCGGCATGATGCCCGGGACGATCGGCACCTTGACGCCCAGGGCGCGCGCGTCGGCGACGAAGTTCTCGTAGGCGTCGGGGTTGAAGAAGAACTGGGTGATGGCGCCGTCGGCGCCGGCGTCGATCTTGCGCTTGAAGTTGCGCAGGTCTTCGGTCGGGTTCTTCGCCTGCGGATGCCATTCGGGATAGGCGGCGACCTCGATGTGGCACCAGTCGCCGGTCTCGCGGCGGATGAATTCGACGAGTTCGTTGGCGTAATGCAGCTCGCCGGCATCCGCCATGCCCGAGGGCAGGTCGCCGCGCAGCGCGACGATGCGGTCGATGCCGGCGCTGCGATAGCGCTCGAGGATGGCGCGGATGCGTTCGCGCGTGGAGCCGATGCACGAGATGTGCGGCGCGGCGGTCAGCCCCGCGGCGCGGATTTCCGCGACGGTATCGAAAGTGCGGTCCTGCGTCGAGCCGCCGGCGCCGAAGGTGACGGAGAAGAAGGCCGGCTTGAGGGCGGCCAGCTTCTGCCAGGTCGCGCGCAGCTTTTCGGCGCCCTCGGGCGTCTGCGGCGGAAAGAATTCGATGGAGAGTTCAAGCTTGCTCATGGCGTATCCAGAGGAAGAATTCACGGTTGCCATCGCCGCCGGCGATGGGGCTGTCGAACCAGTCGCGCGCCGCCAGGCTCGAAGCGGCGCAGGCCGCGCGCAGCTTCGCTTCGACGCCGGCGTACAGCGAGGCGTCGCGCACGATGCCGCCCTTGCCGACGTTCCCGGGGCCGACCTCGAACTGCGGCTTGACGAGCAGCAGCATGTCGCCGCC
>DAIDAU010000112.1 GCA_027310465.1 Rhodocyclaceae bacterium | reverse complement strand
CGGGCGTCATGACGACAGCGGCGGCTCTGGCGCCAACTTCGCGGTGGCGTGGGATGCGGAAGGGCCCGTGAACCCGCCTGCGCTCGAGGCCGTGCACGCCTCTCTCGAAGGCGGACGATCGGTGATGTTCACGACGAGCGGCAGTCCGATTGCGGCCGAGAAGTAATTAGCGGGGAGAGCCCGTTTTTTCCAGCCTGGGAGCGGGACCGAGGTTCAGGCTGGAGCGCGGAATGCGGAGCGGCTAGGCCAGCCTTCCGTCTCTGAGGTGCAGGATGCGGCCTGCGCGCGCCGCCAGGTCGGGATCGTGGGTCACCACGATCAGGCTCGTCCCCACGTCCGCGTTGAGCTCCAGCATCAGGTCGAAGACGCGGTCCGCCGTCTGCCGGTCGAGGTTGCCGGTCGGCTCGTCGGCGAGCACGCAGGCGGGGCGCGTCACCAGGGCGCGGGCGATGGCGGCGCGCTGGCGCTCGCCGCCGGACAGTTCGCCGGGCCGATGCACCAGGCGCTCGCCCAGGCCCACGCGCTTCAGCATCTCGGCGGCACGCTCTTCGGCCTCATGCTTCGGCATGCGGCGGATCAAGAGCGGCATAGCGACGTTCTCCAGTGCCGAGAACTCGCCGAGCAGGTGGTGGAACTGGTAGACGAAGCCGAGGCTCTCGTTGCGCAGGCGGCCGCGCTCGGCGTCGTCGACGTTCGACATGTCGCGGCCGAGCAGCTTGACGTTGCCGCCGCTCGGGCGGTCGAGGCCGCCGAGCAGGTGCAGCAGCGTGCTCTTGCCCGAGCCGCTGGCGCCGACGATGGCGATGCGCTCGCGCACCGCGACGTCGAGGTCGATGCCCAGCAGCACCGGCACTTCGGCATCGCCCTGGCGGAAGATCTTCTGCAGGCCGCGGCAGCGCAGCACCGGGTCACTCATAGCGCAGCGCCTCCGCGGGATTGACGCGCGCGGCGCGCCAGGAGGGATAGAGCGTCGCCAGCAGCGTCAGCAGGAACGAGACGCCCGAGATGACGGCGACGTCGCGCCATTGCAGGTCCGACGGCAGCTCGGAGATGTAATAGACGTCCTTGGCGAGGAACTGGATGCCGAAGGCATGCTCGATCGCGGGCACCACGACGTCGATGTTGAGCGCCAGCAGCACGCCGCCGCCGACGCCCGCCAGCAGGCCGATGACGCCGATCAGCGCACCCTGCACGATGAACACCTGCATGATGCTGCGGGGGCTGGCGCCGAGCGTGCGCAGGATCGCGATGTCGGCCTGCTTGTCGGTCACCGCCATCACCAGCGTCGACACGATGTTGAAGGCGGCGACGGCGACGATCAGCATCAGGATCAGGAACATCATGTTCTTCTCGATGGCGACGGCGCGGAAGAAGTTGGCGTGGCTGCGCGTCCAGTCTGTGATGAAGGCGTCGGCGTCGAGGGTGGCGAGCAGCTGGCGCGCGATGCGCGGCGCCTCGAAGAGGTCCTCCACCTTGAGGCGCACGCCGCTGACGTGGTCGCCGAGGCGGTAGAGCTTCTGCGCGTCCTCCATGTTCACCAGCGCCAATCCCGAATCGAACTCGAACATGCCGACCTCGAAGATGCCGACGACGCGGAACTGCTTGAG
>DAIDAU010000108.1 GCA_027310465.1 Rhodocyclaceae bacterium | reverse complement strand
GAGGAAAAGGAGGTGTTCAATGAGCGCCTACACAGTGTCCCGGCTGGCCCTTGAGGCCGGGGTGAGCGTGCATATCGTGCGCGACTACCTGCTGCGCGGATTGCTGCGGCCAGTCGCCTGCACCACGGGCGGCTACGGCTTGTTCGATGACGCCGCCTTGCAGCGGCTGTGCTTTGTGCGGGCCGCTTTTGAGGCGGGCATCGGCCTGGACGCATTGGCGCGGTTGTGCCGGGCGCTGGATGCGGCGGACTGCGATGAAACAGCCGCACAGCTTGCCGTGCTGAGTCAGTTCGTCGAACGCCGACGCGAAGCGTTGGCCGATCTGGAAGTGCAGTTGGCCGCGATGCCGACCGCGCCGGCCCAGCAAGCGGAGAGTCTGCCATGAACAGCCCCGAGCGCTTGCCGACCGAGACACACAAGCCGTTCACCGGCTACCTGTGGGGTGCGCTGGCGGTGCTCACCTGTCCCTGTCATTTGCCGATTCTCGCCATTGTGCTGGCCGGCACGACGGCCGGCGCGTTCATCGGCGAGCACTGGGGTATTGCAGCCCTCACGCTGACCGGCTTGTTTGTCCTGTCTGTGACGCGGCTGCTGCGGGCCTTCAGAGGTCGATCATGAGCGCTTCCCAGCCAATTGAATGGACAGTGGCGCAACTGGCGCAGGCGGTCGAGCGCGGGCAGCTTGAGCTGCACTACCAGCCGATTGTCGATTTGCGCAGTGAGCAGATTGTCGGCGCGGAAGCCCTGTTGCGCTGGCGTCATCCGACGCTCGGACTGTTGCCGCCGGGCCAGTTCCTGCCCGTGATCGAATCGTCCGGCCTGATGCCGGAAATCGGCGCATGGGTGCTGGGCGCAGCCTGCCGTCAAATGCGCGACTGGCGGGTGCTGGCATGGCAACCGTTCCGGCTGGCCGTCAATGTTGCGGCGAGCCAAGTGGGGCCAGATTTCGACAAGTGGGTAAAGGGCGTGCTGGCCGATGCCGGGTTGCCCGCCGCGTATCTTGAAATTGAGCTGACCGAATCGGTTGCGTTCGGTGATCCGGCGATCTTCCCCGCCCTGGAAGCTTTGCGACAGATCGGTGTGCGCTTCGCCGCCGACGACTTCGGCACCGGCTATTCCTGCCTGCAACACCTGAAATGCTGCCCCATCAGCACGCTCAAGATCGACCAATCGTTTGTCGCCGGACTCGCCAACGACCACCGCGACCAGACCATCGTGCGCACCGTGATTCAGCTTGCGCATGGGCTTGGCATGGAAGTAGTGGCCGAAGGCGTGGAAACATCGGCGAGTCTTGATTTGTTGCGACAAGCGGACTGCGACACAGGACAAGGCTTCCTGTTCGCCAAGCCGATGCCGGCGGCGGCATTCGCCGTCTTCGTCAGTCAATGGAGGGGTGCCACCATGAATGCAAATGATCCGACTGCCACCAGTTGCTGCGTGTGCTGCAAGGAAATCCCGCTCGATGCCGCCTTCACCCCGGAAGGCGCGGAATACGTCGAGCACTTCTGCGGGCTGGAGTGCTATCAGCGCTTCCAGGCGCGCGCCAAGACCGGGAGCGAAACCGATGCCGATCCGAACGCCTGCGACTCATCACTGTCAGACTGAGGCATACCCTAACTTGGCGTCAGACCATCCGGCGCTAAATCGTCAGAATAGAGT
>DAIDAU010000102.1 GCA_027310465.1 Rhodocyclaceae bacterium | reverse complement strand
GACAGCGGCGACTCGCAAGACGCATTTCTGGACAACTACTACACTTCGCTCGGCATTTTCGATTGGCGGGATCGCCAGTGGGTTGAGACCACGCAATACGTGATTACCGAGTTCGGTAGGTTCGACACGCTGGAGGAGGCGAGAGCCGCACTCGCGCAATTCGGCATGACTTGGGAGGAGGTGGTCGCCAACGAATTGGCGCGCGTGATTGAGCCCTTGCCGCTGGCGCCGCAGATCGCCGCGAACGACTACGCGGCGCTGGCGCCGTTCCACGAGTCGGGGGTGATTGAAGTTGATGCCGTCGAATTTGGACCGGGCCTCACCGCGGCTGATCTGGGCCTGTCGTGGGACGAGGTGCTGCTCGCCTCGCCGGTGAGCGGGGGCCTCGAAGCCTACACCACGCTCGATGTGAGCTGGGGTCCGGACAGCGCAGCGAAGATCATGATTCCGCACGCGGAAGACCCGCTGGGCACGGGCGTCGAGGAGTTTCGCTTCGCCGACGGTTCGGTGCTGACCCTGCAGGAAATGATAGCCGCCGCGCCGCTCGCACCAAGCTTCGATCCGCAGGACCAGGACAACGTGCTCGAAGGCAGCGTCCGCGATGAGGTGATTTTTGCGAGGGCGGGCGACGACACGGTCTTCGGCGGCGGCGGCAACGATTACGTGGAAGGCGGCGCGGGCAGCGACCTCTTGAGGGGCGGCGATGGAGCCGATCGCCTGTCCGACGGGCAGGGCAGCAACTTCCTCGACGGCGGGGCGGGAGATGACATCCTCTACGCGGATGGGGCTCCCAATTTCCCGGACGGCGGCAGCAACCTGGTCGTGGGCGGCGCGGGCGAGGATTGGATCGGCTCCTCCGCGGCGGGCAACGTCATCGCATTCAACTCCGGCGACGGCCGGGACACCGTCTACGCGGCGAATGCGCTCATCTTGTCGCTCGGCGGGGGCATCGATCCCGCCGCGCTCTCGTTGCGCCAGGACGGGGCCGATCTGGTGCTCGCCATCGGGGCGAACGACTCGATCCGGCTCACCCGTCAGTTCGAGGCCGACCCCACAGCCTGGCCGCAGATCACCCTGCAGATGTTCGGCTCCGTGCATCTCTACGATTTCAACGCCGTGATCACGGAGTTCCAGGCAGCGCTTGCCGCGGACCCCTCGCTCGGGGCGTTTGCGCTCGAGGGCGTGTTGCAGGCCCACGAGACGAGCGTCAGCGAGACCGACGCCTTCGGCGGGGCGCTCGCCTATCAGTACGGCACCGCGGGTAATGTGAACGCGCTGAGCGATGCGGCGATCCGCCAGGTGCTGGCCGACCCGAATTTCGGCACCGCCCCGCAAAGCATCGCGGAGGCCGGTGCCAATCAGGCTCCCGCGCTCGGCACGCCGCTCGTAGATCAGACGGCGCAGGAAGACGCGGCCTTCAGCTTCACGCTGCCCTCTGATGCCTTCTTTGATCCCGATACGGGCGATGTGCTCACCTTCAGCGCCGCGCACGCGGACGGAACCTTGCTCCCGGCCTGGCTTGCTTTCGACCCCCTCACGCAGAGCTTCAGCGGCACGCCCACCAACGACGACGTCGGTCCGTTCGATGTGACGGTGACCGCGACCGACAGCGGCGGGTTGTCGGCCTCCGACAGCTTCCTGCTCACGGTGGCAAACACCAACGATGCGCCGGTGCGGGACTATCCCCTGCCTGATCAGGCGGGTAACCAGAACGCGCCCTTCCAGTTCGTGGTGCCGCAGGACGCTTTCAGCGACGTGGATGCGGGCGATGGGCTGAGCTACAGCGCAGCCCTTGCCGATGGCTCGCTGCTGCCGGCGTGGCTTGGCTTCGATGCGGCTACCCGCACCTTCAGCGGCACGCCCACCGAGTTCGACGTGGGGAGCGTGCAGGTCCGGGTGACCGCCACCGACCGCGCCGGCGCCGCCGCCTCCGACACCTTTGCCCTGTCCGTCTCCGATGCGTCCACACTGAACGAGACCTACACCGGCACCCGCCACCGCGATGAGATCGTCACCGGCTTTGCCAACGATCTCATTGACGCGGGGGGCGGTGATGATCTCGTGCGCGCCGGGGCGGGGCGCGACACCGTCCTCGGGGGCAAGGGCCATGACCAGCTCCTGGGCGAGGCGGGCAACGACGTGCTCGAGGGGGGCGAGGGGCACGACGATCTCCTGGGTGGCCCGGGCGATGATGTGCTCGACGGCGGCGAAGGCCGCGACCGGCTCGCGGGGGGCGAGGGCGGCGACCTCTATCGCTACGAGCGGCGCGGCGGCGACGACGTCGTCGAGGAGACCGGCGGCGCCGACACGCTGCTCTTCGGCGAGGGCATCACCGCGCAGATGGTGCGCCTTGAGCGCCGGCGTGACGACCTTGTGGTGGACGTGAAGGGCCGGGAGGGCAGCGTCACGGTGAAGGGCTGGTTCGCCTCCGAGGCAGCCCAGGTCGAGACGATCCGGTTTGCCGACGGCACGGCGTGGGACGGCGAGTACCTCCGCGCGCACACGAAGCAGAAGAGCGGCGGCTACCCGAATGGTCCCGCTGAGGACCGGCCCGATGACCGCAACGATGACTCCGGCGGCGGGGTGCGCCAGCACGAGGAGGAGCGGGGCTCGGGCGATCGCAATGCCGGGGATCGGTCTGAGCGGGTAAGCGAACTGCTCGAATCGTATCTCGCCCAGGCGCCGCGCTACGACTTCGAGGAGCTGGCGCGCGAGCTGGAGCGCTCGGGCGCGCGTGGAGAGGAACTGAACGCCCGGGAGATTGCGCGGCGCTGGGAGCGGGTCAAGCGCTACGCCGGCGCGCTCGCGAACGAGCCGGACGAGGACGCGCGGCAGGGGGCGGGGGACCTCAACCTTCT
>DAIDAU010000063.1 GCA_027310465.1 Rhodocyclaceae bacterium | reverse complement strand
ACCACACCCTGATCGAGTCGGTGATCTCGCTGCTCGAGCGCGTGCTGGCGGAGATCGGCCGGCCGGTGACGCTGGCCGGACGCCACTTCCAGATCGGCGCCAGCCTCGGCGTCGCGCTCCATCCGCAGGACGGCAGCGACGGGCAGATACTGCTCAAGCACGCCGACGTCGCGATGTACGCCGCCAAGGATCGCGGCCGCAACAACTTCCAGTTCTTCACGCCGGAGCTCAACCGCGTCACCGAGGAGCGCCTGCACCTCGAGGCGGCGATGCGCGCCGGCCTGGAGCGCGGCGAATTCACGGTCGCCTACCAGCCCAAGGTCGACGCGCGGCGCCGCGTCGTCGGCGTCGAGGCGCTGGCGCGCTGGCACAGCGCCGAGCACGGCTTCGTCGCGCCCGACCGCTTCATCCCGATCGCCGAGGAGACCGGCCTCATCGTGCCGCTCACCGACGCCATCCTGCGCCAGGCTTTCGCCGCGGCGCGGCGCTGGCAGCGACTGCCGGGTCGGGCGGTGCAACTGGCGGTGAATCTCTCGCCACGCCTGTTCCTCGGCAACGGCCTGGTCGAGCACATCGGCGCGCTGCTGCGCGAAGCCGACCTCGATCCCGCGCTGGTGGAGCTCGAGATCACCGAGAGCGTGTTCATCGGCGACGGCGAGCGCATCGTCCGCACGCTGCGCGCCTTCAAGAAGCTCGGCGTCGGCCTCGCCATGGACGACTTCGGCACCGGGTACTCGTCCTTGTCCTACCTGCGGCGCTTTCCGCTCGACATCATCAAGATCGACCGCTCGCTGGTGAACGACGTCGAGCGCGAGGACGAGCCGGCGATGATCGCGCGCGCCGCGATCTCGCTCGGCCGCAGCCTGCGCAAGACGGTGGTCGCCGAAGGCGTCGAGAACCCGGCGCAATTCGAGTTCCTGCGCGCCGAGGGCTGCGACGAATTCCAGGGCTGGCTGTTCGCCAAGGCGATGAGCGAGGAACAGTTCGCGCGGCTGCTGACGGAGCGATGCGACGCCGGCTGGGAAGAAGCGATGCTCGCCGCTGCTGCGCTGGCGCCGGCGCCAGGCTCGGCCGCGTAAGCGGCGTCAGCGCTCGTCCGGGCTTGCCGTGGCCCAGGCCGCCGCCTTGTCCGTGGGCAGCGCCCTGGGCGCTCATCGCTCCGCCGGCAGACGCCATGCCGCCGCCCGCGGTGGCGACGCCGCCGGAGCTGCCGTGGCCCATGCTCCCACCGCTGCCGCCGAACGAGCCGCCGCCGGCGGTGACGATGCCGGAACTCCTGCCGTGGCCGGTCGCGACCTCCGTCGCAGCGCCGCCGGCCGCGGTGCTGGTGCCCGATGCCGACGCGGTGCCCGAGGTCCCGGCGTTAACCGGCACGTGGCCGCTCATCACGGCGCCGAGCTTGAAGCCCATCGAGTTGGCGATCTGGCCCCAGCCCATGCCGCTGGCGCGCATCTGCAGGATGCCCTGGGTCTGCGTGCCCGTCGTCGAGGTGGTGCCCATCAGCGCGCCTTGCAGCTGTTCCGGCGTCGGGTTGGCGATGCCTTGCGCGGCGAGATCGGCGCGCGCCAGCGACAGCGCGATCCTGATGTTGCCGTAGCCCATCGGCTTGGTCGGGGACGTGAACGTCGTCGAGCCGCCGGTCGTCGTGGTCGAGCCGGTCGTGCCCGACGAAGTCAGGGTGATCGGCGATCCCGTGCGCAGTCCGTTCACCAGCGCGCTCGAGTTGGCGCTGGAGCCGGCGAAATCGGCGAACGAGGCGGCGAGCTTGCCGCTCGCGGCGCCGGAAGTCGACGGCGCAGCCGTGGTGGTGCTGCCCGTCGCCGTGCTGCTGCTGGTCGTCGTCGTCGTGGCCGTGGTCGTCGTACTGCTCGTCTGGGCCAGCGCCAGGCTGCCGGCCAGGCCGGCGCCGAGGGCGATGAGGCCGAGATTGCGTGCGAAGCGTGTTTTCATTGTTGCGACTCCTTTCCGCTGCCGGCCGCGGGTTGTCAGCCGTTGGCGCCGAGCATTCTCTCTGTTTGACTGATGATTTCGACGGCCGTGGCCGAGTCCACGAGAATGCCGCCTTCCTTGCGCGCCACCGCGCGCATCCGAGTCGTGTTCGGGGTTAGGGAATCCAGCTCTATTTCGATGTTGCGATCGCCCGCGATTGCCTTGATGAGTTCGCCGCTGTCGGTCTTCTCGACACCGTTGATCTTGATCGCCATGCGCTTGAGCGCGGCGAACGTGGCTTTCTTCACCTGCGGTTCCGATGCGGTGAAAGTCTTGTAAACGATGCCGCCGAGTTCGTGGCCGACACCCGCGCCGGCGCCGACGCCCATCATGGTGATGGAAACCGGATCGCAGGCTGCGAGCATGAGAAGACTGCCGACGATGACGAAGGACTTCAAGGTGTCGCGAGTCAACGACGCTTTGGGATTGTGAGATTTATCCATGCCGATGTTGTAGTGAGTGACGAACCCTAGGATAACGTATGGCCTGCGAAGGTTCCCCTAACGCGCGAGCGGCGATAAGGTCTACGCCATCGGGGTTCGCCGATTGGCGCAATGCTTTCGTCCTGCAATCGGGAATGCTGCCTAGGCGGGCTCGAAGTGCTCGAGGACCAGTTGGACGCTCGCCAGCCCGTTGTACTCGTTGACGTCGAGGCGGAACGCGGCGTGGATGCGCGCCGGCGCACTTTCCGCGAAATTGAAGCGGATCGCATCGAGGCGCGCGCGGCCTTGCCGGAGCGTGAGCTTGAGATGCTTGTCCTTCAGCAGCGTCTGCCGGTCGACCTCGAAGACGTCGGCGAACACCGGCGCGGGAAAGCCCTGGCCCCAGATCGCCTGCTGCAGCAGGCGCGCGACCTCGAGCGAGTAGTAGCCGGATTCGAGCGCGCCGTCGGTCTCCAGCGTGCGCGTGAGCTCGGCCGGAGAGAGCAGGGCGCGCGCGACTTCCTCGAAGGCGGCTTCGAACTCCGCGAGATCGTCTTCGGCGATGGTGACCCCGGCGGCCGCGGCGTGGCCGCCGAAGCGCCTGAGCAGTTGCGGGCGATGCTTGGCGACGAGGTCGAGCGCGTCGCGCAGGTGCAGGCCGGGGATCGAGCGTCCCGAGCCCTTCAGCACGCCCTCTTCGCCGCGCGCGAAGGCGAAGGTCGGGCGATGCAGGCGCTCCTTGATGCGTCCGGCGAGGATGCCGATGACGCCCTGGTGCCACTCCGGATCGAAAAGCACGATGCTGGCGCGGCTGGCGGCATCGGCTTCGTCGAGCAGCACGTCGGCGTCGTCGCGCATGCGCGCCTCGATCTCGCGCCGCCCGCGGTTGATGGCGTCGAGCTGCTGCGCGATGTTGAGCGCGCGCGCCGGGTCGTCGGTCGCCAGGCACTCGATGCCCACCGACATGTCGCCGAGGCGGCCGGCGGCATTGATGCGCGGGCCGAGCATGAAGCCGAGGTCGAAGGTGCCGGCGCGCGCCGGATCGCGGCCGGTGACGCGGAACAGCGCGCGTACGCCCGGCTGCATGCTGCCGGCGCGGATGCGCGCCAGGCCCTGCGCCACGAGCACGCGGTTGTTGCGGTCGAGCGCGACGACGTCGGCGACGGTGCCGAGCGCGACGAGGTCGAGCAGCGACGCCAGATTGGGCTCGGGCTTGTCGGCGAAGGCGCCGCGGCTGCGCAGTTCGGCGCGCAGCGCCAGCATCACGTAGAACATCACGCCGACGCCCGCCAGCGACTTGCTGGCGAAGCGGCAGCCCGGCTGGTTCGGATTGACGATGACGTCGGCGTCCGGCAGCACGTCGCCGGGCAGGTGATGGTCGGTGATGACGGTGGCTAGCCCGCGCTGTTTCGCCGCGGCGACGCCTTCGACGCTGGCGATGCCGTTGTCGACCGTGACGATGACGTCCGGCCGCTTCGCGGCGGCCAGCTCGACGACTTCGGCCGACAGGCCGTAGCCGGTCTCGAAGCGGTTCGGCACCAGATAGTCGACGTGAGCGCCGAAGGCGCGCAGTGCGCGCAGGCCGACCGCGCAGGCGGTGGCGCCGTCGCAGTCGTAGTCGGCGACGATCAGCAGCCGCTTGCCGGCGGCGATGGCATCCGCCAGCAGGCGCGCGGCGGACGCCGCGCCGGTCAGGCCGTCGGGCGGCAGCAGGGCCGCGAAGCCGGTGTCGATGTCCTCCTTGCCGGCGGCGCCGCGCGCCGCGTAGAGCTTCGCCAGCAGCGGATGCACGCCGGCCTGCTCGAGCATCAGGCTGGCGCGGGTCGGCACCGAGCGCGTGACGATGCGCGTCATGCGGCGAGCCGGGCGAGCGGCTGCGGGCGGCGCCAGAACTTGAGCAGGTCGAGGCGCGAGACGTCGATGTCGAGGCTGGCGTCGGCGCCGAAGGCGGCGACGTGCAGCGAACTGCAGCGGCCGCGCATCACGGCGTCGACCGCGGGCGCGAGCCAGTCGCGCTCGATGCGGGCAAGCGTCTCGCGCCACGCCAGGGCGTCGAGGCGGCGCGCCGGCGTCGCGAGGTCGTCGACGACGACCGCGACGTTGCCCGGCGCCTTCTCGAAGGCCGCGGGCGGCGGCCGGCCGGCGATGCTCGACGCGCGGGCCAGCCCGAGCAGGACGCTGTCGTGCGTCCAAAGGGCATCGAAAGGGGCCGCGAAGCGGCCTTGCAGGCGCCCTTCGCCCCAGGGCCACAGGTGATCGACCGTCGGCCGGCCGGCGGCGTCGCGCGCGCGATTCACGGGATGCGCGTGCAGGACGATCTGCGCTTCCGCCAGCAGGCGGCGCCAGTCGGCGCCGTCATGGCCGCCGGGCAGGGCGGGATCGACGTAGCCGCCGATGGCGTCGGGCAGCGCGCGCGTGACGAGGGCGAAGCCGCCGCCGGCGAGGCGCAGGTGCCAGTGGCCGGGACGCGTCGCCGAAAGCTCGCCGAGCCCGGCGAACAGCGGCGCCACCGCGGCGCGCAGGTCGGCGTCCTCGGCGGCGGTCAGCGCCAGCTGCGCGGGATCCTCGAGCTTGACGCCGCGCCGGTCGACGCCCAGATGCACCGGGTCGAGGCAGATCCAGTCGTCGGCCTCCGGCTCGCCGCCCTCGCCGAACAGCCGCAGGGCCGCCGCCGGCAGCTCCTCGAGCTCCCAGCGCTGCATGACGCGGACGTAGTGGGCGGTGGGGATGTCGCGGTGCAGGCGGCCCTGCCCGAGCAGGCGCATCAGGGCCGGAAGCTGGAAATCGGAGACGGTGTCGAGCAGCGCTTGGCGCGGCAGCAGCAGGCCGGGCAGGCAGAGGGTCAGACGCATGGGCGCGATGTTAACACGCGCCGCAGGGCGAGCCTCCGCGGCGCGGAGGCCTCACGCCGGCGGCAGCGCGTGCGCCAGCTTCTTGTCGGACTGCAGGATGTGATACGTCAGCCATTCCATCAGGAAGCGCAGCAGGAACACCGACAGCGTCGCCATGCCGGCGTGGTACTTGATGCGGAAGTCCTCGACGTCTTCGATCAGGCTCGCATGCTCGGCGCGATGGGCGGCGGCGTCGCCATAGCCGTGCGCCGCCATGAGCCGTTCCTCGCTGGCGAAATGCGTCTTGGTGTAGTCGATCAGCTCGTCGAGCACGGCGCTGCACGCGTCCTTGCCCTGGCCGGCGCTCATGGCCTCGCCGAGCTGGTTGATCAGCGCGACCAGCCGCTGGTGGTCGCGGTCGATCAGGCCGTGGCCGACCTTCAGCGAGTCGTTCCATTCCATCATCGCCATGGCGGCCCTCCCTCGCCCGGAGACTAGATCTTGAAGCGCTCGACGGCCTGCTCGAGCGCACGCGCCTGCTCTTCGAGCCCCTTGGCGGCGTCCGACGACTGGCCGGCCAGGAAGCTGTTCTTCTCGCTCTTCTGCGCGATCTTCTCGACCTCGCCGGCGAGCAGGTTGGCGGCCTGCGTCTGCTCGCGCAGCGCGGCCGAGATCTGGTCGACGGCCTCGTGCACGCGCTGCGTGCTGGCGTCGATGTCGGCCATCGACTCGCCCGAGCGCTGCGCCATGCGCGTGCCCTCCTGCACCTGCTCGCTGGAGAGGTTCATGTCCTGCACCGAGGCCTGCGTGCTGTGCTGCACCGCCTGGATCATGGTCGCGATCTCCTGCGTCGACTGGGCGGTGCGCTCGGCGAGCTTGCGCACCTCGTCGGCGACGACGGCGAAGCCGCGGCCTTGTTCGCCGGCGCGCGCCGCCTCGATGGCGGCATTGAGCGCCAGCAGGTTGGTCTGGTCGGCGACGTCCTTGATGACGTTCACGATGTCGGAGATCGCCGTCGACTTGCTGTCGAGGTCGCGGATCAGCTCGGTGGAATGGCCGACCGTCGCCGCGATCTTGTTCATCTCGCCGATCGCCTCGCGCACCGTGGCGGCGCCTTCGGCCGACAGGCGGCCGGCGTCCTCGGCCATCGCCTCGGCGTGCTTCGCGCTGTCGGCGACGGTGGAGATGCTGACGGTGATCTGCTCGATGGTCGATGCCATGGCGCCGGTGGCGTCGTTCTGCTCGCGCGACGTGGCGGCGACCTGCTGCGCCGAGGCGGCGAACTGGCTGACCGACGCGGCCAGCTGGGCGGCGGCGTCGAGCACCTGGCCGACGAGGGTGTGCAGGTGCTGCTGCATCTCACGCATG
>DAIDAU010000060.1 GCA_027310465.1 Rhodocyclaceae bacterium | reverse complement strand
GGAAGGTGAGCCTGTACTCCGAGAACGTCGCCTCGACGAGTCCGCCGACCGAAACATGCGGCAGCTGCAAGCGGATGTTCATGGCGCCGAGCAAGGCGGCGCCGTCCATGCGACCCATTCCCCAGGCGAGCGCGGAACCGGTGAGCACGGCCAGCAGGCCGGCCGGCACGCCGCCCGGCAGATAGATGCGGCCGACGTACTGGATCAGGATGAAGGCGAGCGGCACGAACCCCACCAGCGGATCGGCGAAGATGCGGAAGCAGAAGTCCATCGAGATGAAGGTGATCGCGATGCCGGCCAGCGTCGCCAGCAGCGCCGCGCGCGGCGTCACCTTCTTGACCCAGCCCGCCACGAAGGCGCCGCCCAGCTCGATCAGGCCCGAGCCGAGGCAGGCCGCCAGGGCGACGCGCCAGGCCAGCTCGACGTCGTGGGTCTGGTCGATCACCGGCTTCATGACGAACAGCACGTAGGCGAACAGCGAGACCGTGTTGACGCCGTACGGAAGGGCGGTGACCTTGGCCTGTCCCGTGCGCCGCGCCAGCGCGCGTGCCTGGAAGGCGTAGAAGACATTGCCGACCAGCAGGCTGACGGCGACGCCCGGCATGATGCGGCCGAACACCATCTCCGCCGGCATCTGCAGCACGGCCGTGCAGAGCACGGCGATGAGGATCAGCTGGATCAGGTTGTCGACGAAGAGACCGAAGAATCCGTCGAGGTCGCCCTGGCTCCACCAGCGGAATTGCGCGGCCATGCTCGTCTGCGCCTATCGGGACGAGGCCTGGACGATGTGTGTGCGCCAGGCCCAGTGCTTCTCCCAGGCGGCGCGCACCATGTTCGGGTACTCGGGCTGGCCGAGGCTGCCGTTGTAGCGGCCGAGCGCGCGGAAGAGATCGCCCTTCTCGATGTCGAGGTAGAAGCGCAGGATCGTGCAGCCGTAGCGCAGGTTGGTGCGCAGATGGAACAGATCGTTGTCCCGGGTGCCGATCAGCTTCACCCAGAACGGCATCACCTGCATGTAGCCGCGCGCGCCTGCGCCGGACACCGAGTACTTGCGAAAGCCGCTCTCGACCTGGATCAGGCCGAGCACCAGCTGCGGGTCGAGGCCGGCGCGCTGCGCCTCGTAATAGACGGTCTTGAGGAATTCGAGGCGGCCGCTGCGATCCGGCATGTGCTTCTGCAGGCGGCGCGACATCTCCGCCAGCCAATTCACCTTCTCCTCGACGCTGGGAAATTTCGGCTCCGGCGCGACCCGATCCGAAACGCTGGAGTGGAGCGCCGCCTGGACGCTCGCGGCGAGCGGCTGGTACTTCTGCGCGCCGGCCCAGGCGGAACCGGCGAGCAAGGCGGCGCACAGCGCCGGGAAAAGCGTTACGCGCATATCCTGGCGCGAACGGCGGCCGCCGCTTCCGCCAGCGGCAGCTTCGTCGCTTCCGCGTCGCGGCGGCCCTGGTATTCGGCGACGCCTTCCTTGAGGCCGCGGTCGCCGATCACGACGCGATGGGGCACGCCGATCAGTTCCCAGTCGGCCAGCATGGAGCCCGGCCGCTCGTCGCGGTCGTCGAGGACGACGTCCACGCCGGCGGCGGCGAGCTCGTCGTGCAGTCTTTCGGCGGCCTCGCGCACGGCGGGCGACTTGTTCCAGCCCATCGGCACGATGACGAGCTCGAAAGGCGCGATGGCCGTGGGGAAGACGATCCCCTTGTCGTCGTTGCCCTGCTCGATGGCGGCGCCGACGATGCGCGTGATGCCGATGCCGTAGCAGCCCA
>DAIDAU010000031.1 GCA_027310465.1 Rhodocyclaceae bacterium | reverse complement strand
GGCATCGGACAGCAGGCCGGATGCGGCAAGGTCGGCAAGCACGGAGGCGATCTCTTCTTCGGTCCCAAGGGGAGCCAGCTTGCGGGCCAGCTCGGCGCGCGTGTGTTCGCGGCGCGCGAGCAGACGGACGGCCCGCTGCCTCAGCTCATTCACTCGACTTCCGCGACGGCGCCGGCGCCCGCCAGTTCGGTCACGCCGACGGCGGCGCGCACCTTGTTCTCGATCTCGGCGGCGGTGTCCGGATGCTCCTTGAGGAACTCGCGCGCGTTGTCCTTGCCCTGGCCGATCTTCTCGCCGCTGTAGGCGTACCAGGCGCCGGACTTCTCGACGATCTTGTTCTCGACGCCGAGCTCGACGATCTCGCCTTCGCGCGAGATGCCCTCGCCGTAGAGAATGTCGAAATGCGCCTCGCGGAAGGGCGGCGCCACCTTGTTCTTGACAACCTTGACCTTGGTCTCGTTGCCGATGACCTCGTCGCCCTTCTTGATGGCGCCGGTGCGGCGGATGTCCATGCGCACGGAGGCGTAGAACTTGAGCGCGTTGCCGCCGGTGGTGGTTTCGGGGTTGCCGAACATGACGCCGATCTTCATGCGGATCTGGTTGATGAAGACGACCAGCGTGTTGGTGCGCTTGATGTTGCCGGTGAGCTTGCGCAGCGCCTGGCTCATCAGCCGCGCCTGCAGGCCGGGCAGCTGGTCGCCCATCTCGCCCTCGATTTCGGCCTTCGGCACCAGCGCGGCGACGGAGTCGATGACGATGACGTCGATGCCGCCCGAGCGCACCAGCATGTCGGCGATCTCGAGCGCCTGCTCGCCGGTGTCGGGCTGGGAGATCAGCAGGTTCGGGACATCGACGCCCAGCTTGCCGGCATAGACCGGGTCGAGCGCGTTTTCGGCGTCGATGTAGGCGGCGGTGCCGCCGGCCTTCTGGATTTCGGCCACGACGTGAAGGCAAAGCGTTGTTTTTCCTGAAGATTCTGGACCATAGATTTCGACGACGCGGCCGCGCGGCAGGCCGCCGATGCCGAGCGCGATGTCGAGGCCGAGCGAACCGGTCGATACCACCTGGAGGTCGTTCTCGATCTGGGCGGCGCCCATCTTCATGATCGAGCCCTTGCCGAACTGCTTTTCGATCTGCGCCAGGGCAGCCTGGAGCGCTTTTGCCTTGTTGTCGTCCATGAGGATTCCTTCCTGAAGTCGGGTTGATTATGGCACGGATGGCACGGATATTGCCGCGCGTCCCGAGGAAAGAATAGGGGCCTGCAGGCTTACCAGATGAGCCAGCCGATTCGGCCGTGAACCTGGCTTTCGTAATAGACTATCGATTCCGTTGATTGGACCATGAACCCGTCCTGAAGGGGCACAGATGAGCTTTTCCGGTTTGAGCGTCAGAGGCAAGTTGCTGGCCGGCTTTTCGCTGCTGCTGGCATTGATGATCGGCATCGCCGTCGTGGCGCAAGTGAAGATGTCGCATGTCGGCGAACAGATCCATCAAATCATGGATTCGCGCTATCCGAAGGTGAGGCTGGCCTTCGAAATCGCCAAGCGCAGTTCCGAGGCGGGCCTGCTCATGCGCGGCGCCATCCTCGCCGACGACGCGAACGAGGTCGAGGCCGACATCCAGCGCGTCGGCCAGGTGCGCGCGGCGAATGCCGAAGCGCACGAGAAGATCAAGGCCATGAGCCTCAACGCCATGGTGGCCGAACTCTTCGCGAAGAGCGAGGAGGCGAGACGGGTTCTCCAGTCCAAGTACGATCCGCTGTACGCGCTGCTCCGCAAAGGCGACACGACCGGAGCCAAGGCGTACCTGAAGGCGGAATGGATCCCGGCCAACAACGCCTACATCGCGGCCGCCGAGGCATTCGCCGCCCACAACGAAATGCTGATGGACGACGCGAAGGCGGAGGCGGAGGCCGCATTGCGCGCCGCCGGCGTCGTCCTGATCGCGACGACGCTGGTTGCCGTCGCGGCCGGCATCGGCATCGCGCTGGTCATCTCCGGCAACCTTTCGTCGCGCATCGGCGAAGCCTCCGGCATTGCCGCGCGCATCGCCACCGGCGACCTGCGCGCCGTGCATTCCGCCACGACGGCTTCGCCGGACGAGGTCGGCCGACTGCTGGCGGCGCTCGAGCGCATGCGCGGCGATCTGGTCCATACCGTCGGCGACATCGTGACCGAGGCGCGCGGCGTCGCCGATTCGGCGGCGCAGCTGTCGACGGCCGCCCAGCAGGTGGCGGTCAGCACCGAGCGCCAGTCGCAGTCGACCTCGTCGGCTGCCGCGGCCGTCGAGGAGATGACCGTGAGCATCGACCATGTCGGTTCCAGCGCCGACGACGCCAATCGGCGCGCCACCGATGCCGGCAGCATGGCGGTGTCGAGCGGCGGCGAGGTCCAGGCGGCGTCGCAGCAGATCATGGCGGTGTCGGCCAGCGTCGAGGACTCGGCGCAGCGCATCCAGGAACTGTCCGACAAGGTGCAGGAGATCGGCAACATCACGACGGTGATCCGCGAAGTCGCCGACCAGACCAACCTGCTGGCGCTCAACGCGGCGATCGAGGCGGCGCGCGCCGGCGAGCAGGGACGCGGCTTCGCCGTCGTGGCCGACGAGGTGCGCAAGCTGGCTGAACGCACGACCCATTCCGTGCAGGAGATCACCGGCATGATCGGCGCGATCCAGCAGGGCGCCAACGCGGCGGTCGCCAGCATGCAATCGAGCCGCGAAGTGGTGACCTCCGTGGTGGCGGCGGCCAGCCACGCCGGCGAGTCGATGAACGGCATCCGCACGGCGACCGAGACCGTGCAGCAGGCGGTCGGGGCGATCTCCGATGCGCTGCGCGAGCAGCGTTCGGCGTCGACGGAACTGGCCCGCAACGTCGAATCGATCGCCCAGATGTCGGAGGAGAACTCGGCGGCCGTCGGCTCGGTCGCGGATACCGCGCGCCAGCTGTCCGCCGTGTCGGCCAAGCTGCAGGCGACGATCCAGCACTTCAAGATCTAGAGCGCGAGCAGCGTCTCCAGGGCGTGGAGAGCCGACTGGCGGCGCACCGCTTCGCGGTCGCCCTCGAAATGCCGCCGCTCGGACCGCGGCGGCTCGCCGCGCCGGCACCAGGCGAAGCAGACGGTGCCGACGGGCTTCTCGGCCGAGCCGCCGCTCGGCCCGGCGATGCCGGTGATGGCGAGCGCGACGCCGGCGCGGGAATTCGCCAGCGCGCCGGCGGCCATCTCGCGCGCCGTCTCCTCGCTGACCGCGCCTTGCGCCGCGAGGGTTTCCGGCTTCACGCCCAGCATCTCGGTCTTGGCGTCGTTCGAGTAGGTGACGAAGCCGCGCTCGAACCAGGCCGAACTGCCGCCGGTGTGCGTGACGATCTGCGCCACCCAGCCGCCGGTGCAGGATTCCGCGGTCGCCAGCAGGAGCGAGCGCTCGCGCAGGAAGTCGCCGACGCGTTGCGAGAGGGCGGCCAGCGCGGCGTCCATGGGATCAGAGGAAGCGGTCCAGCACGGCTTTGAACGCCGCCAGGGTGAACACCGTGTAGGCGGCGGCCACCACATCGTCCATCATGACGCCGAAGCCGTTCTTGATCTCGGTGTCGAACCAGCGCGCCGGCGGCGGCTTGACCACGTCGTAGAAGCGGAACCAGAGGAAGGCGGCGAGCTGCCAGAAGATCTGCGCCGGGGCGATCAGCAGCACGGCCCAGAACGGCACGATCTCGTCCCAGACGATGGAGCCGTGATCGACGATGCCGAGATGGCGGCCCGTCAGATGCACGCACCAGATGCCGAAGGCGAACATGAAGACCAGGAAGACCGCGAACTGGAGGTCGCCCGGATAGCCCAGGCGCAGCAGCGGATAGGTGGCCCAGGCGAACAGCGTGCCGGCGGTCCCCGGCGCGAAGCGCGACAGGCCGCTGCCCAGGCCGCAGGCGACGAAGTGGGCCGGATGCGAGAGCAGGAAGGACGCCGGCGGCGGTACGCTTTTCTTGATGATCATGCGCGGAGCTTACCCGAGTTCGTTTACGCGCCGAAATGGTCGAAGCCGCGGCGCCGCTGCTCCAGCGGCCGTCCGTTTTCGAGCAGGCGCAGCTCGCCGGCGGCGCCCGCTTCGATGCTGCCGATGCAAGTGAGCGCCAACGGGAGCGCGGCGGCGAGCGCCTCGATCTCGGCGTGGCGGCTTGCCGGTGCGGTGAATACCAGCTCGTAGTCGTCGCCGCCGGCCAGCAGGCAGTCGCGCGCGAGTTCCGAATCGTCGCCGAAGGCCAGCGCGAGGCCGGGCAGGCGTTCGAAATGCACGACGGCGGCCGTCTTCGATTCATCGAGGATGTGGCCGAGGTCCGCCAGCAGGCCGTCGGAGACGTCGATCGCCGCCGTTGCGATGCCCCGCAAGGCGAGCCCGAGCGCGACGCGCGGCTGGGGGCGGTGGAGCGCCGCGAGGCAGGCAGTGAGCGCGGGCTCCTCCAGCGTGCGGCGGCCCTGCACGTGGGCGAGGCCGAGGGCGGCGAGCCCCGGCTGCCCCGAGACCCAGATCTCGTCGCCCGGCTGCGCGCCCGAGCGCAACAGCGCCTGGCCCTGCGGCACTTCGCCGAAGATGGTGACGCAGAAGTTGCGCGGGCCCTTGGTGGTGTCGCCGCCGACGACGTCGATGCCGAAGGCGTCGGCGCAGGCGAAGAAGGAGTTCGCGAAGGCGGCGATCCAGGTTTCGGTCGCGGCCGGCAGCGCCGCGGCGAGCAGCGCCCAGCGCGGCGCCGCGCCCATGGCCGCCATGTCGGAGACGTTGACGGCCAGCGTCTTCCAGCCGAGGTCGGCCGGATCGGCGTTGGGCAGGAAGTGGGTGCCTGCCACCAGCATGTCGGTGGAGATCACCAGCTCCATGCCGGGCGTCGGCTGCACGATGGCGCCGTCGTCGCCGACGCCGCGCACCGTGTGGTGCGTCGGGCGCCTGAAGTAGCGGTCGATGAGTTCGAATTCGGAAGGCATGGCCGCCGCCCGCGAGCGGCGCTCAGCGCGCCCGCGTCTCTGCGGGCCGCAATTCCGGGGCGAGCTTGTCGAGCACGCCGTTGACGAACTTGTGGCCGTCGGTGCCGCCGAAGGTCTTGGCCAGCTCGATCGCCTCGTTGATGATGACGCGATAGGGCGTCTCGGGATGCGACTTGAGCTCGCAGGCGCCGAGCAGCAGGATGCCGCGCTCGATCGGCGACACTTCGTTCCACTGGCGGTCGATGTGCGGCGCCAGCAGGTCGCGCAGCGCCTCTTCCTGCCGCAGCGCCTCGTTCAGCAGCGCCCGGTAGAGTTCGACGTCGCCCTTCTCGAAGCCGGGCACGCTCGCCGCCTGCGCCTCGATGCCGGCCACGTCCTGGCCCGCCACCAGGTGCTGGTAGAGGCCCTGGACGACGAATTCGCGCGCCCGGCGCCGCGGCGACTTACTTCCGCTCATTCACGGCCTTCAGCAGGTTCGCCATCTCGACGGCCGCCTGCGCGGCCTCGGTGCCCTTCTGCACCATGCGCACCAGCGCCTGGTCGTCGTTCTCGGTGGTCAGTACGGCGTTGGCGATCGGGACGCCGGTCTCGAGCTGGACTTCGCCGATGCCGCGCGCCGATTCGTTCGAGACGATCTCGAAGTGGTAGGTTTCGCCGCGGATTACGGCGCCGAGCGCGACCAGCGCGTCGTAGCGGCCGCTTTGCGCCATGGCGAGCAGCACCAGCGGCAGCTCGAGCGCGCCGGGCACGGTGGCCAGCGTGATCTCCTCGGGCGCGACGCCGAGGCGCTTGAGTTCGGAACAGCAGCCCGACATCAGGCCCTCGCCGATGTCCTTGTTGAAACGGCTCATGACGACGCCGACGCGCAGGCCGCTGCCGGCCAGGTTGGGTTCGATTTCAACGACGTCTTTGCACGGCATGGGGTTATCCTCACGCTTCCTCGGGTGACAGGTAGCCGCAGATCTCGAGGCCGAAGCCGGCCATGCTGGGGATCTTGCGCGGGCTGGCGAGCAGGCGCATCTTGGCGACGCCGACCTCGCGCAGGATCTGCGCGCCGATGCCGTAGATGCGCGGATCCCACTTCGCGGCCGGGCGCGCCTTCGGATCGTCCTCGGCCTTCATCATGGCGACGAGATCGTCGCTGGAGCCCTTGCCGTGCAGCAGCACGATGACGCCCCTGCCGCGCTGGCTGATGGTCTTCATCGCCCGGTCGATGCTGAAGCTGTGGCGGTGGCTCGAGCAATCGAGGAAGTCGAGCACCGAGATCGGCTCATGCACGCGTACCAGGGTCTCCTCGCCGGCCTGGATCTCGCCGCAGGACAGCGCCAGATGCACGTCGCCGGTGGTCTTGTCGGCGAAAGCGCGCAGGCGGAAGGTGCCGTGCGTGCAGGAAATCTCCTTGTCGGCGACGCACTCGATGAGCTTCTCGTTCTCGCTGCGGTAGTGGATGAGGTCGCGGATGGTGCCGATCTTGAGGCCGTGCCGGGTGGCGAAGTCGACGAGCTGCGGCAGCCGCGCCATCGTGCCGTCCTCGTTCATGATCTCGCAGATCACCGCGGCCGGCTCGCAGCCCGCCATCGCCGCGAGGTCGCAGCCCGCCTCGGTATGGCCGGCGCGCACCAGCACTCCGCCGTTCTGCGCCATCAGCGGGAAGATATGGCCGGGCTGGATGATGTCGGAAGACTTGGTGTCCTTGGCCACCGCGACCTGCACCGTGCGCGCGCGATCGGGCGCCGAGATGCCGGTGGTCACGCCCTCGGC
>DAIDAU010000010.1 GCA_027310465.1 Rhodocyclaceae bacterium | reverse complement strand
CTCAGGATGTCGCCGACGTTTCGAGCGTCAGGAAGCAGCTCGGCATGCCGCAAAAGCTGGCCGGATGCCACGTCGCAAAGGTCGGGGACTACGTCATCGAAGGGCATGTCCCGGCCGAGGACGTGAAACGCCTGCTGGCCGAGAAGCCTCGCGCCATCGGCATCGCGGTTCCGTCGATGCCTCCCGGCTCGCCGGGGATGCCGAGCGACAAGCCGTCGCACTTCGACACGCTGCTCGTCATGACGGACGGCAGCTACAAAGTCTTCTCCCACCACTGAACGAGGCACTCGAAAATGAAACGTTTCGCGCCGATGATCGGCATCGGGTTGGTCGCGCTGTCGTTGGCCGGGTCCGCGAGCGCCATGGGCGGTGGAATGATGGGCGCGATGGGCGGTATGATGGGCGGCGGCACGAAGGGCGAACAGGGCGAAGCCGGCGCGGGCAATGGGCATGACCACGGCAGCGCGGCGCAAGGGCCAGACGCCGGAGCCCAAAACCAGGGCGGCATGGGCGGACATGGCCACGGCGGCGGCGCGCAGGACCCTGGCGCCGCCAGCCATCGGCATGACGGGAATGCCGCTGGAGCGCCGCCGGCCGAAACGACATCGGTGCCGGATACGCCGGCGGCACATCGGCATTGACCAAGAGTCCGTATTTGGAGATTGCATGAAGCGTCTGTTGAAGAATGCGCTGGCGGCGTCGCTGGCCGCCGGCGGGTTGATGTTTGCGCTGCCGGCCCTGGCCGGGAATCCGGATGATCCGAAGCTGGGGACATCCGTGGACAGCCTGCTGGCCTATGCGCGCGAGCGCAATCCCGAGTTCGCCGCGACGCAGGCCGAGGCCGCGGCCGCCGGCGACCGCGTCCAGCCGGCCGGCGCCCTGGCCGATCCGCGGCTGCGCACGGAGATGATGGACGTGACCCGCATGGGTCAGCAGAACGCGAGCCTGCTGCCCGGCCGCGCCGCATTTACGCGCTATACGGTGATGCAGGACGTGCCTTGGTTCGGCAAGCGCGGCCTCAAGGGCGAGATCGCCCAGGCGGAGGCCGACGGCGCCCAGGCGGCGAGCCGCGGCACCTGGGCGGAGCTCTCTGCGCGCATCAAGACCGCTTACGCACAGCTTTACTACATCTACGGCAACGAGCGCCTGACGCGCGAAATCCTCGATCTGATGGCGCGTCTCGAAGGCGTGGCGCAGGTGCGCTACGCCGGGGGGCTCGCCGCGCAGCAGGACGTCGTACGCGCGCAGGTGGAACAGACCGACCTGCGCAACGAGCTGATCGCGATCGAGAACGAGCGGCGCGCGCAGTCGGCCCGCATGAACGCGCTGCTGTCGCGCCCGACCGTGGCTCCGTTGGCCGAGCCCGTGGTGCTGCGGCCGCTGCCGCCGCCCGCCAGGCTGGATTTCGCGGCCCTCGAGGACCGCGTGCGGGCCGGCAACCCGCAGCTCTTCGAGGCGGACGCGCGGCTCAAGGCGGCCGAGAAGAGCCGTGAGCTGACCTACAAGAACCGCTACCCGGACTTCACCTTCGGCATCGTGCCCAACCAGTACCAGAGCTCGGTCAAGTCCTGGGACGTCATGGTGGAACTCAACATCCCGCTGCAGCAGACGACGCGCCGTTCGCAGGAGCGCGAAGCCGAGCGCATGCTCGATGCGGCGCGCGCGCGCAAGGAGGCGACGGCGAACCAGGTGCTCTCGGACCTTTCCGAGAACCTGGCGGGCATCGACGCGGCGCAGAACACGCGGCGGCTGATCGAGACCAGCCTGCTGCCGCAGGCCGAACTGACCTTCAATGCCGCCCTGCCGGGGTATGAGACCGGCAAGGTGGACTTCGCCACCCTCATCGACGCGCTGCGCCAGATCCGCCAGGCCAAGCAAGGCCTGATCAAGGCGCGCGCCGAAGGGCAGGCGCGACTGGGCGAAATCGAACGACTTTTGGGAGAGGATCTATGAAACAGGGAGTTGGCCTGGCGATCGCCGCCGTCGCCGCCGCGCTGGCCGCCGGCGGTGGCTATTGGCTGGGGACGCGGGATTCAGGACATCCGGCGGCTACCCCGGCCGGCGCCGCGGCGACCGCGGGCGCCCCCGCCGCGGGCGGCAAGAAGGAAAGGAAGCTGCTCTACTACCGCAACCCGATGGGTCTGCCCGACACTTCGCCGACACCCAAGAAGGATCCGATGGGCATGGACTATGTCCCGGTCTACGAGGGCGAGGAAGAGGACGGAGGCGAGCCTGCGGCGGCCAACCAGATCAAGATCAGCACGGAGAAGGTGCAGAAGCTCGGCGTCAGGACCGAGGCGGCGCAGCCGCGCGCGCTCGACCGCGTGGTGCGGGCTTCGGGGCGCTTCGAGCCGGACGCG
>DAIDAU010000522.1 GCA_027310465.1 Rhodocyclaceae bacterium | reverse complement strand
CAGGATGCGCGTTTTGCGGAACTGCGCGTCTGGCAGGACGCCAACCAGGACGGCATCAGCCAGGCCGGCGAACTCAAGACGCTCGACGCACTGGGCATCACCAGCCTCGACGCCACGGCGACGGCGGTCTCGCAACCCACCACCAACGGCAACGCCATCGTCGCCACGGCCGGCTTCACGATCGACGGCGAACGGAGAAAGGCGGTGGACATCGAATTCGCCTACAACCCGGCGCTGACCAACGGCGACCCCAACCGTCCGCTGGGCCTGCCGCCGACGCTGGATGGCGACGTCTTCGACCTGCCGTGGCTCAGAGGCTACGGCAACGTCAAGAGCCTGCCGGTGGCCTACCAGGAAAGCCCGAACCTCCGGCTGGCCGCGCAGCAATTGGGGACGCAAGCAGTATGAGCGGACTCCTCTTTCTGGCAGTGTCTTTTGTTTGGCTCGTATTGGCCATTTGGGTCACGCGATGGCTAATGCGGCGCATTCGCACCGAATCGACCATCGCACGGCTGATTCTGATGTTGTTGATCTTTGGCCTGATTCTCGCGTCGCCGGTGGCCGACGAGATCATCGGCGGCATCCAGTTCCGCGAGCTTTGCCGTGAAAACGCTGTGCTGCGCATCGATGCGGAAAAGGCGAAGGGAAAGATGGTGAGGGAAGTGATCGGGCCGTCGAATGAAGTCTTGCAAGGAACGATCATTACTGTCTATCACACACATCTTAGCTATCGGGATAGCACCACTGGTCAAGAGATTGCGAGTACCGATTCATATGTGGCGAAGGGTGGGTTTCTCATTCGAACATTGGGCCTGTTTGAGGGAAACGAGCCGCTTTTCGTTTTTCCATCTGTCTGTTCGGAACGCGGTGGGCATGCAATTGCCCGTGCCTACGGATTCAAGTTAATCAAGTGACTAGGGAGACGAAACGTGGCGATCATTCATGACGAGTACATCAATGCGCTGCTTGCTGATGCCGCTTATGTCAGAGGATTCGACGAAGGGATTACCCAGAACGGCTTAGCCAGCATACTTGCTCCGCGCATGACCCAACCGCAAGCCGATTTCATTGCAGCCAACTTCTCAGTCGCATCGCATATCGAGTCTGCCGAGACCGGCTCCGGTTTCGACGCCACGGTCTGGAAGGGCAATGCCGGTACGCCTTACGCTGGCAAAGTCTATGTTTCGATGCGTGGCACCGCCGGTGTTGCCGACCTGCTCTCTGACCTCGACCTGGCCGCCAACGGCGCAGCCCGAGCGCAATACGTCGACATGGTGAACTGGTGGCTTAAGGTCAGTACGCCCGCAGGCGAGAACGCTAAGCAGATCAAGCTTGCTTCCGGCGATGCAGGGCTGTACTTCGAGGCAGCGCCGACTGTGGCGGGTACCGGCGAGTTGGCAGGCGTAACGCATGTCGAAGTCAACGGTCACAGTTTGGGAGGGCATCTTGCCAGCGCCTTCGCCCGCATATTCGGTGCGAGCATCGGTATAGACCACGTCACCACCTTCAATAGCGCCGGCTTCCGGGCCGGCAGCGAGGCGGTGTTCGCGCAGCTTCAAGGCCTGCTCGGTACCGGCGCGAGCGACTTCCTCGGCGCAGTACAGACGAACCTTTTTGCCCAGCACGGCATCGACGTCACGACAAATGGATTCTTCTTCGGGCAGATCGGAGAACGCATCGAACTGTTCAACGAAGAAGGCACCGGCATTTCGAACCACTACATGTACAAGCTCACCGACACGTTGGCGCTGGCCGATATCATGAGCAAGATCGATGCAAACCTGACGTTGCCGCAGATTACTGTAATCCTCGATGGGGCCTCGGCCCAGCCGGCGGCCTCGTTGGAAAAGGTACTCGACATCCTGCGCCGGCTGTGCGGCTATACCGATACTGTCGCTACTCAAGTTGGCGACGCGGCCGACTCCGCTGCCAGTCGTGTGGACTATCAAGGCAGGTTGGCATCGCTTCGCGTCTTGGTTGAGAACGATGCCACATTGCGCGGCACCGTCCGCCCGATGGGCCAGGACGCGGCGGGCGATGCCGCCCTCGCCAAGACTGACTTGGCAGTCCGCTATGCCCTGAGCGAACTCAACCCATTCGCCGTGACGGGCCTGGACTACAGCCGTTTCAACCAGAACGGCGAACTCGACCTCGTTGACCCGACGACCGGCAGCGGCAACCTATCCGACAAGTGGGTGACCGACCGCGCCGCCATGCTGGCCTGGGTGGTCAAGGCGAACCAGGCCGATACGATCTATGTCGACTCCGGTCAAGCGCTGGACGGCGCCTGGGAGTTCGACGACTACAAGATCGGCAAGAGCGTCATCGTGCAGCCGGCGGGCGGCATCGGCAATGCCGACCATTACGTGCGTTTCGGCTCCGACCAGGACAGCTTCATCGTCGGCGGCGACAAGAGCGACCGCCTCTACGGCATGGGCGGCGACGACGATCTGCGCGGGCAAGGCGGTGACGACTACCTCGAAGGCGGACGAGGCAACGACCAACTCGACGGCGGCGAGGGTAACGACGAACTCATCGGCGGTGCCGGTGACGACATCCTCAGTGGCGGCGCGGGGGCCGACCTCCTCGAAGGCGGCACGGGGAATGACATCTACTACGCTTCCGAAGGCGACACGATTCGGGATTCGGACGGCAAGGGGGTTGTGTACCTCAACGGCAAACAACTGAGCTTCGCCACGAGGAAGAAAGGCGATACGGAGTGGAAAGACGCCGCCGGCAATGTCTATACGATGACTGGCAGCACGCTCTCGATCAACGACCCGCTCACCATCGAAGGCTTCGCCA
>DAIDAU010000217.1 GCA_027310465.1 Rhodocyclaceae bacterium | reverse complement strand
GAAGAGCGCCCTGATCGTCGGCCAAGCGCTTGTCGCGGCCGGTGGCCGCCGCTGCGGCTTCGGCCGCGACACGGTGCGCGAGCCGGCGGCCGCCCGTTTCTACGATGCAGCCTTCGACGTTCCGCGCTCGCTGCATGCCGTCGAGCGCAATCGCCGCCTGGCCGCGGCGGCGGCCGGCTTCGTTCTCGACCGGACGCTCGACTACGGGATCGCCGCCGGCACCAAGCCTTTGGCCGCCGACTGGCTGCCGCAAAAAGATTACGCCGTGCTGCTGACCGCAACGTCGCGCGAGGACAAGCTTTGGCCCGAGCCCGACTGGCAGGCGCTCGGCATGATGCTCGTCGCTTCGGGACTCGTTTGCGTGCTGCCGGGAGGCAACGCCGAGGAAAGACAGCGCGCCGCCCGCCTGGCGACCGGCCTGGGCCGGGCGATTGCCGCTCCAACGCTCGGCTTGACCGATATGGCACGGCTGCTGGCCGGCGCCAAAATGGTCGTCGGCGTCGACACCGGCCTGGTGCATCTCGCCGCTGCCCTCGGCCGGCCGACGCTCGCGCTGTTCTGCGCCTCGGACCCCGAATTGACCGGCGTCCACGCCGGACCCGAGGCCGTCAATCTCGGCGGCCTCGGCGCGCCGCCCTCCGCCGGCGATGCGGTCGCCGCCGCCTTGGCACTGGCCGGCTGATGCCGCGCTTCCTCTATTCGCTGGTCGTCTTCGCGCTGCTGCCGTGGGCACTGCTCCATCTGCTCTGGCGGGCGCGCCGGCAACCCCAGTACCTTCGCCACTGGAACGAGCGCTTCGGCTTCTTCGGGAAACCGGCGAACGCGCCGCTGATCTGGATCCACGCCGTCTCCGTCGGCGAGACGCGCGCCGCCCAGCCGCTGGTCGCGGCCTTGCGCCGGCACTATCCCGGCCATCGCATCCTCGTCAGCCACATGACGCCCACCGGGCGCCAGACGTCCGAGGACCTCTTCGGCGACGACGTCGAGCGCTGCTATCTACCCTACGATACGCCCTGCTGCGCGCGGCGCTTCCTGCGCCACTTCCGTCCGCAGCTCGGCATCATCATGGAAACTGAGCTGTGGCCCAATTCGATCGCCGCCAGCCGCGACGCCGGCGTCCCGCTGCTGCTGGTGAATGCCCGCCTCTCGGAGAAGTCGGCGCGGCGCTATGCACGCTGGCCTGCCTCACGCATGATGCGCTCTCGAGCCTGAGCGCCGTCGCCGCCATCGGCACAGCGGATGCCGATCGCTTGACGAAACTCGGTGCCCGGGACGCCAAGGTTTTCGGCAATCTCAAGTTCGACATCGAACCGCCGGCGCCGCAACTCGCTCTGGCGCAGGAATTCCGGCGCCGCTGCGGCGGGGGGCGCCCCGTGTTGCTGTGCGCGAGCACGCGCGAAGGCGAGGAAGCGCTGATCCTGGATGCCTGGAAGGCAAGGATGCCGCAAGGCGTCCTGCTCACACTCGTCCCGCGCCACCCCCAACGATTCGACGAGGTGGCCGCGCTGGCAATGGCCAAGGGCTTTCGCGTCGCCCGCCGCTCCGACAACCAGCCGGTTCCCGCCGATGCCGACGTCTGGATCGGCGACAGCATGGGCGAGATGTTCGCCTACTATGCGGCCGCGGACGTCGCCTTCGTCGGCGGCAGCCTGCTCGAGTTCGGCAGCCAGAACCTGATCGAGCCCTGCGCCGTCGGCGCGGCGGTGCTGATCGGCCCCTCGACCTTCAATTTCAGGGATGCGGCGGAACAGGCGCTGGCCTGCCGTGCGGCCTTGCCGGTCGCGGACGCGGAAGAACTCGTCGCGACGGCGAGTGCGCTGCTTGCCGACAACGACCGGCGCCAGGAGATGGGCCAAAAGGGCAAGGCGTTCGCCGCCGCCCACCGCGGCGCGACCGTGCGCAACCTGGCGCTGATCGAGCGCTTTATTCCAGCAGCGCGTTGATCGCGGCCAGGTCGTCCTCGGTCAGGTTCCCCGCCGCCGCCTTGAGCTTCAATTGCGCCGTCAGCGTGTCGAGCCGCGCCTTGGCGAGCTTCTGCCGGGTGTCGTAGAGTTGGCTCTGCGCGTTCAGCACGTCGATGTTGATGCGCACGCCGACTTCGTAGCCGAGCTTGTTCGAATCCAGCGCCGATTGCGACGAGACCAGCGCCGCCTCGTAAGCCTTGACCTGCGAGAGCCCCGAGGTCACGCCGAGATAGGCCTGTCGCGCCTGCAGCGCCGCCGTGCGCCGCGCGTTGTCGAGATCGGAGCGCGCCTTCTCGCGCAGCGCCGCCGCTTCCCGGGTGCGCGACGTGACGGAGCCTCCGGCGAAGATCGGGATCGCCAGCTGAACGCCGACGGTCGTCGAGTTTGTGTCGCTGCCCGGAAGGGCGCCTATGGCGGGATAGTAGTAGCCCGTCTGCGAATTGCGCCCGCGCGTGGCGACCAGGTCCAGCGTCGGGTAATGGCCGGCCTGCTGCTTGTCCGCTTCGAGAGAGGCGATCTCCGCGCCCGCCTTGGACGCGACCACCGCCGGGTTCCCCGTCTGCGCCGTGTCGACCCAGTTGTCCATGCTGTCGGGCTGCGGGCGGCCGATCCGGACGCTGGGCCGCAAGCCCTTGAGGAACGGATGATCGGCGCCGACGATGGTGGCCAGGGTGTTGCGCTTCACCACCAGGTCGTTCTGCGCCGCGATCTCCTGCGCCACGGCGAGATCGTGCCGCGACTGCGCTTCGTCGGTGTCGGTGATGGTCGCCGTGCCGACTTCGAAGTTGCGCTTCGCCGCTTCCAGCTGCTCGGCGATCGCCGCCTTCTGCGCCTGCGTCGTGGCCAGCGTTTCCTGCGCCAGCAGCACGTCGAAGTAGGCCTGCGCGACGCGGCTGATCAGGTCCTGCCGGGCCGCGACGAACTGCGCCTCGGCCTGCACGACCTGCAGTTCCGACTGGTTGTAGTTGACCCAGTTCTGCCAGCGGAACAGCGGCTGCGTCAGCGTCGCCGTCCAGCCGTTGGTGTTGTACTTGAACGGCGCGTTCGTCGGCGGGGTGGTGCGCACATGGTAGGCGAGATCGCTCCACGTCGTATTCGAGGCCAGGCCGATCGTCGGCAGCAGGCCGGCGCGCCCCTGCGGCAGCTTCTCGCGGCCGGCGTCCAGCGCGGACTTCGCCGATGCGAACAGGGCATCGTAGGCCAGCGCCTCGCGATAGACGGACAGCAGGTCGGCGCCCCATGCGGAGCCGGCCGCGCCGGCGGCGAGCAACGCGGCTAACACCGCCCTCCTGATCGCCTTCGGAGCGAAGCGCGCCGATCCCCCCGCAATCCCCTTCTTCTTCATTCGCCTCTCCCCTCAGTAAGTCGGCATGGCGGGATCGACCTGCTGCGCCCAGGCAGCCACGCCGCCGTAGAGGTTATGCACATTGGTGAAGCCCTGATGCTCGAGAAACATCGCGACCTGATAGCTGCGCGCGCCATGGTGGCAGACCACCACCACCTCGGCATCGCGGTCCAGCTCCAGATAGCGCGCCGGCACCGACCGCATCGGCATGCTCAGCGGTCCGCCCGGCATGGGGCAGCGCTCGAGCTCCCACGGTTCGCGCACGTCCAGCAGGACCGGCCTCGGCCGCGCGGAATCCTCGAGCCATTCGTGCAGCTGCGGCGGCGACAACTGACGCATCAGATCGCCTTCCGCGGCGGCGTCACCGCGTTGCGCAGCGGCCGCGCCTGCGTCTCGAACAGCCCGACGCTGCGGAACGCATCCTCGGTCTCGCGCACGATGAGACGCGCCGTCATCGCCGGACCGGTGCCGACGATCGCGAACAGACGGCCGCCGACCTTCAGCTGCGCCAGCATTTCGTCGGGCACGACCGGCACGCTGGCGGAGACGACGATGGCGCCGAACGGCGCCCGCGCGGTCCAGCCGCGGGCGGCGTCGCCGGTTTCCACGCTGGCGTTCGCCGCGCCCTGGCGCCGCAGGTTCGCACGCGCCATATCGGCGAGTTCCGGGATGATGTCGACCGTGACCACACGCTCGGCGCGCGCAGCGAGCAGCGCCGCGAAGTAGCCGGAGCCCGCGCCCACCTCGAGCACCGTTTCGCGCTCGAGCGGCCCCAGCGCCTGAAGGGCCCGCGCCTCGACCTTGGGCGTCAGCATGACGGCACCGTGCCCCAGCGGCACCTCGAAATCCGTGTAGGCGAAATTGCGCCACGCCGCCGGGACGAACTCCTCGCGCGGCACCTGGGACAGCGCTTCCAGCGTGCCGGCGTCCTCGACGTCCCAGGGACGCAGCTGACAGTCGATCATGTTGAGGCGGGCCTGCTCGAAATCCATGGTCTTCGGCGTTGCAAGTCGGAGCGGCAATTTTACTCTTCCTCCACGCGGTACCAGGCGGCATACAGCGCCGGCAGGAACAGGCATGTCAGCGCCGTGGCGAAGACCAGGCCGCCCATGATGGCGACCGCCATCGGCCCCCAGAACACCTGCCGCGTCAGGGGAATCATGGCGAGAACGGACGCCGCCGCGGTCAGCACGATGGGCCGGAAGCGCCGCACCGTCGATCCGACGATGGCTTCCCAAGTGCTTTTCCCGGCCGCCTCGTCCTGCTTGATCTGGTCCACCAGGATCACCGAGTTGCGCAGGATCATGCCCATCAGCGCGATCACCCCGAGATTGGCGACGAAGCCGAACGGCACGCGGAAGACCAGCAGCGCCAGCGCCACGCCGATCATGCCGAGCGGCGCCGTCAGCAGCACCATCAGCGTGCGGCCGCCGCTCTGCAACTGCATCATCAGCAGGGTGATCACGCCGGCGACCATGAAGGGCACGACCGCCGTGATCGAGGCAACGCCTTTCGCCGATTCCTCCGTCGTGCCGCCGACCTCGATGCGGAACCCCGGCGGCAGGCTCGCGCGGACCTGGTCGAGCTGGCGGTCGATGTCCGCCGAGATCGTCGGCGCCTGGCGATCGCCGGCGATGTCGGAGCGCACGCTGATCGTGGGCAGGCGGTTGCGGCGCCAGATGATGCCTTCCTCGAGCACCGGCTTCATCCGCGCCAACTGGGCCAGCGGCACATGCCGGCCGCCGGCCGCGACGACGTCGAGGTCCGGCAGTCGATCGAGGGAGGCGCGATCCGCGCCCGCGGCGCGCCAGACGACGTCGATCAACTGGTCGGCCTCGCGGTACTGCGTGATCGTCGTGCCGACCAGCCAGCCCTGCAGCGCCTGCGCGATGTCCTGGCTCGACACGCCGAGCAGGCGCGCGCGGTCCTGGTCCACCTCGACCCGCAGCGAGCGGATCTTCTCGTTCCAGTCGAACTGCACGTTCTGCAGATCGGGGCTGGCGCGCATGACGTCGGCCACCTGGTTCGCCACCGCCCGCAGCCGCTCGAGGTCGTCGCCCATGACGCGGAACACCACCGGAAAGCCTACCGGCGGGCCGTTCTCCAGCCGCAGGACGCGCACGCGCAGGGCGGAGAAGTCGGCCTGCGCGAAGCGCGCCTCGAGGCAGCGCTTGAGGTCTTCGCGCTGGTCGAGCCCCTTGGTGACGATGACGAACTGCGCGAAGTTGTCGGCGAACAGCTGCTGGTCGAGCGGCAGGTAGAAGCGCGGCGCGCCGTTGCCGACATAGGCCGACGAGCTTTCGATGGCATCGTCGCCCGCCAGCAGCGCTTCGACGCGCTTCGTCTCGGCGTCGGTGGCCTTGAGCGACGCGCTTTGCGGCAGCCACAGCTCGATCAGCAGTTCGGGCCGGCTCGAAGCGGGGAAGAACTGCTTCTGCACGCCGAGCTTGAACGCGGCCATGGCGACGGCGAACAGCGCCACCGTCGCGACGATCACCAGCCAGCGGCGCCGCAGGCACCAGATCAGGACGGCGCGGAAGCGCCGATAGAACGGCGTCGCGTAGATGTCGCCGGAATGCCGCTCGCCGAGCTGGCGCAGCTTCGCGGCGTCGAGCAGCTTGAAGCTGATGAACGGCGTGAACACCACTGCGACGACCCACGAGACCAGCAGCGCGATGGTGACGACGGCGAAGATCGAGAAGGTGTATTCGCCGGCCGACGAGCGCGCGAAGCCGACCGGCGTGAAGCCCGCCGCGGTGATCAGCGTGCCGGTCAGCATCGGAAACGCCGTCGAAGTGTAAGCGAAGGTGGCGGCCTTGGCGCGATCCCACCCCTCCTCCATCTTCACCACCATCATCTCCACCGCGATGATGGCGTCGTCGACCAGCAGGCCGAGGGCGATCACCAATGCGCCGAGCGAGATGCGCTGCAGGTCGATGCCGAAGGCCATCATCAGCGTGAACACGATGGCCAGCACCAGCGGGATCGACAGCGCCACCACCGTGCCGGTGCGCAGGCCGAGGCTGAGGAAGGAGACGCCGAGCACGATCGCCACGGCTTCGGTCAGCGAGCGGATGAACAGGTCGATCGAGCTCTTGACCACCTTGGGCTGGTCGGCAACGGCGTGCACGTCGATGCCGGCGGGAAGCTGCGCCTGCATGCGCTCCATTTCCGCCTGCAGGTGGTCGCCGAGGCGAATGACGTCGCCGCCCTTGGCCATCACGACGGCGATGCCGACCGCATCCTTGCCCTCGAAGCGCATGCGCGGGCTCGGCGGGTCGGCGAAGCCGCGCGTGACCGTCGCGATGTCGCCGAGGCGGAAGTGGCGGCCGTTGGCGTCGAGGTCGGTCTCACGGATGCGCTCGGCAGCGTCAAAGGGGCCGGTGACGTCGAGGCGTATCCGGTCGGCCGCGGTCTCGACGAAGCCGCCGGGCGCCACTGCGTTCTGCCGCTGCATGGCGTCGCCGATCGCGGCCGGCGTGAGGCCGAACGCGGCCAGGTGCGTCGGGCTCGCCTCGACGTAGATCTTTTCGTCCTGCACGCCGAGCAGCTCGACCTTCTTGACGTCGGAGACGCGGTAGAGGTCGCGCGCGATGCGATCCGCGGCGCGGCGCAGGTCGGCGAGGTCGAAGCCGTCGCCCGTCAGCGCGTAGATGGAGACGGAGACGTCGCCGAACTCGTCGTTGCGGAAGGGCCCCTGCACGCCGGCCGGCAGCGTGCCCTGCATGTCGTCGAGCTTCTTGCGCACCTGACGCCAGGATTCGGGCACCTCCGCCTTCGGCGTGTAGTCCTTGAGCGAGACGAAGATCAGCGATTCGCCGGGCTTCGACGCCGAACGCACGATGTCGATCCAGGGCGTCTCGTAGAGCTTCTTCTCGATGCGCTCGGTGACCTCGTCCTGTACCTGGGCGGCCGTGGCGCCGGGCCAGAGCGTGCGCACCACCATCACCTTGAAGGTGAAGTCCGGATCTTCCGCCCGGCCCAGCTTCTGGTAGGACAGGACGCCGGCGATCAGGAACATGATCATCAGGTACATGACCATCGACGGATGCTCGATGGACCAGGCGGAAAGATTCGGCGCCTTCATGGCACGGGCTTCACTTTCTCGCCTGCGTTGAGCTTGTGCACCCCGGCGGCCGCGATGCGTTCGCCCGGCTTCAGCCCGGCGACGATCGTCGCCCCGGCATCCCGGTAGGCGCCGACGGTGACGGGACGCAGCGCGACGGTGTCGTCCGCGCCGACGATCCATACCGCCGGCTGGTCGCCTTGCTGGAAGATCGCCGTGCGCGGCACGATCAGCGCGTCGGGCGTGGCGGCGTCGAAGCGCACCGTCGCCGTCATGCCGAGCGCGATCGCCGGATCGGCGTCGAGCAGCGTGACGCGCGCGGCGTAGGTGCGCGTCGCCGCGTCGGCCACCGGCGAGAGTTCGCGCAGGCGGCCGCGCAGGGGCTTGCGCTCCGTCCAGAAGCTGATCTCGGCGGGCGCGCCGGGTTTCAGGCCGTCGAGCCGCGATTCGGGGATGGCGATGGCGACTTCGACTTCGCCGGCTTCGGCGAGGCGGAACACGCCCTGGCCGGCCGCCACCACCTGGCCCGGCTCGGCGAGCACCTGCGCGATGGCGCCGGCCTTGTCGGCGCGCAGCACCGCGTAGTCCGCCTGGTTGCGCGCCAGCGAGGCCTGCGCCGTCGCGGTCTGCAGCGCCGTTTCCTTGGCGTCGAGCGCGGACTGGCTGATGAAGTTCCTGGCGCGCAGGTCACGGTAGCGCTTGGCGTCGGCCTCCGCCAGGGCGCGCTGGGCCTCGCTCTGGCGTGCCTGGAGCACGAGGTCGGCGGGATCGAGTCGCGCCAGCGGCTGGCCCGGCTTGACCACGGCGCCGACGTCGACCAGCCGCTCGACGATCTTGCCGCCGACGCGGAAGGCGAGCGTGGTCTCGTGGCGGGCGTGGACTTCGCCGCTGTACGCCGCCGCGCTTGAATTGATCTGCGCGCCGGCGATCACGGTCTTGACGAACGGCGCCACGGGCGCCGGAGGCGGCGGGTTTCCGCATGCAGCCAGCACCAGCACGAAAGGAAATGCATAGGCGGTCTTCATTTGGCCGCCTCCCTGGCGGACAGGCCGTGGGCCAGCAGGTCGACGGCCAGCGCGAAGAATTCGTCGGCGGGCGGCAGGTCGCGCAGGCACTGCTCGAACGAGCGGCGCCAGACGAGGTAGGAAAACATCGGCGCGAAGACGATGCGCGCCGCCACGGGCGCGGCGACGTTGCGGAACTCGCCGCGCGCGATGCCGTGCTCGATGAGCCGGGTCATGGCAGCAAGGGCGCGGTCGATGACGGCTTCGTGAAACCACGCGACGGTTTCGGGGAAATTGCCGGATTCGGCGACCAGCAGCTTGGGCACGCCGCCGAGGCTGGTGGAGCCGATCATCTGCCACCAGCCGAACACGAACTCGCGCAGCATGTCGGCCGCCGGCTTGGCGTCGTCGGCCACGAGCGCCTCGGCCTCTTCGAGGGCCGGCAGCATCGTCGCCTCGACGGCCGCCTTGAACAGGGCTTCCTTGCTGTCGAAGTAGAGATAGACCGTGCCTTTCGACACGCCCGCGCGGGCGGCGATGTCGTCGATGCGCGTCGCCGCGAATCCCTTATCGACGAACAGATCCAGTGCCGCGGCCGCTATTTCGCCGGGACGGGCTTCCTTGCGGCGACGAAACAGGCATTTCATGGGCAAATCCTCGCTACTAACTGACCGGTCAGTCATCAGACTATAGGAATACGTCTGCCGGCGTCAATATCGGGAAGGGAAATCAGTGGGCTTCGGCGAAGCCCATCGCGCAACCGCTTTGCTGCTCTCCGCAGGCGACGGCACCGATGCGGCGGCACAGGCTGCAGCTCAGGACGTGCAGCGAGCTGACGTCTTCGTGATGAGGAAAGGGGCGATGCGAAAGGAAGGTGGCGAGCTCGCCGACTTCATGCGCCACGCCGCGGTCGTTTTCGGACAGGTCGCCGCGCCGCTCCCAGACGAGAGCCGTTTCGGCGATGCGGTGGAATTTCTTCGGCATGGGGCGCCTCCGAAAGCGATGGCGCAAGGTACGCTCGCCGAAAAGCGCCGTCAATTTAACGAAAGCCATAGAAACGCCGGAAACGCCCACGCCGGCTACGTTTCGGTCTCGCCCCAGCGCGGCGTCAAGTCGTGCGGAATGTCGAGGCGGTCGAGGATGCGCGCGACGACGAAATCCACGATGTCGGCAACGCTCTGCGGCCGCAGGTAGAAGCCGGGATTGGGCGGCAGGATGACGGCGCCGGCCCGCGCCAGGCGCAGCATGTTCTCGAGGTGGATCTGGGAGAGCGGCGTCTCGCGCGGCACGACGATCAGCTTGCGGCCTTCCTTGAGCACGACGTCCGCCGCCCGGCAGACCAGGTCGTCGGCGATGCCCGCCGCGACCTTCGCCAGCGTGCCCATGGTGCAGGGGCAGATCACGTAAGCGTCCGGCGGATTGGAGCCGGACGCGAGCGGCGCATTCCAGTCGTCGCGCCCGAAGACGCTCAGTTGTCCTTCGCGGGCGCCGAGACGCTCCGCCAGGACTCGCTGCGCT
>DAIDAU010000521.1 GCA_027310465.1 Rhodocyclaceae bacterium | reverse complement strand
GGCGTCGCCTTCGTGGCACTTCGCGCAGAAGCGCTTCTTGTTGACGATGTCCGGCACGGCGGAATGGTCGGTGACGTTCATCACCCATTCGAGGCCGGCCTGCCCGGGATAGAACAAGGTCAGCTTGCGCGGCGTGACCTTGCTCCAATCGGGGGCCGCGACGGCGCCTCCGGCGACGAAAACACCCATCACTGCAACGACGATCTTTTTCATTATGACTACGCTCCTCCAGCTGCCGCCACGCGGGCGGAATGAAAAAGGCCGCGGCGCTTAGGCCGCGGCCGTCTCCTCAAAGTCCTTCCTTGGCCAGTTCCTCGGGGTCCAGGCCCGTGTGCACCGCCTTGTGCGCGATGCCCTTGTGGCAGTCGATGCAGGTCTTGTTGTCCTCGATCGCGCCTTCGTGCTTGACCACCGAGCGATCCTTCTGCTTCGATTTGTCCATGGTGGCGAAGTTGTGGCAGTTGCGGCACTCCTTCGAGTCGGCGTCCTTCATCTTCTTCCAGACGAGCTTCGCCATCTCGAGGCGATGCGATTCGAATTTCTCCGGCGTGTCGATGTAGCCGGAGAGATGGCCGAGAACGTCGCGCGCGGCCAGCAGCTTCATGGTGAACTTGCGGCCGTAGTCGATCGGGTTCTTGCTGCTCGCGACATGGCAGTCGGCGCATGCGATCGTCGTGCCGGTGCGGTTCGTGTAATGGATGGTTTTCTTCAGGTCTTCGTATGGAATCGTCATCTCGTGGCACGAGATGCAGAAATCGGTGCGGTTGGTGAACTCCATGCCGGTGTTCAGGCCGCCCCATGCGATGATGCCGCCGATGATGCCGATCGCCGAAATGCGCAACAGCGAGCAGTTGGGCGGCATTCTCAGGCGGCGCAGCCACCCCGGACTGCTGCTGCAACCGGCGCCGCTGGACGCGGCGTCGCACGACGATCCATTCTTCCGCTCAGCCATCTCATCCCCTAAGCAATACACCGCCGTTGGCGGGAAGCCCGGCCGGGAAATGGAGAGCTAAGCAGCGATATGACGCCGGAGTGGCCGAAAGGCCACATTATCGGAATCTCGACCCGGTTTCATTTTGACCCCGAGTCGCCCTCTACCCTTCTATCCCCTGTCGCCGAAGTCGTTCTTGTTTTGTTGTTCGTTTATGCAGCTTGTTTTCGGCGGCGATTATCACAGGCGGATTCGCGGCTCACAACGCAATTATTATGATTCTCTAATCAGCGCTCTTTTTTTTAGCAGCCTCTAATTTAAGCGATCGCTAATTAAACGGTTTGCCGTCCGGCGCTATGACAAGGATGTATTCAGCCGACGACGTGATTGAGGACGTCGACGCGGACGTCGCGTCCGAGCGCGGCGGCGCAGCACTGCGCGAACCGCTTGGCCCAGTCGCCGCCGGCGGCGAAGCGCGCTTCGCCGCCGTATTTCGCGATGTCGAGGATGATGTCGAGCAGAAGGATCTTCCCGACAGGATTGCGCGACTCGCATTCGAGCGCCTGGTACTCGCGATGCAGCCAATGGCTGGCGTCGTCGCGCGTCGTCGAGCCGGCGTCGGCGTCGGAAATCCTGAATTCGTATTCGCTGTTCTGGCCGAAAGAAACGGTGATGGTGCGAGTCATCTGTCTCCCCTATAACGCAGGCGGGCGTCGCCGACGGCAGGAAATCTAGCACGCCGCCGCGCCAAACTTTGGCGCGGCGGCGACAATCGGTGCGAGGATGAGGAGAGGAAGCGGGCCGCCGGTCAAGCCATCGCTTCGTACAGCGGCAGGGTGAGGAACTCGGGGTAGTTCTCGGCGAGCGACATCTGCTCGAAGATGGTGGCGGCCTGGTCATAGGTCCCAGTCTGCTCGCCGCCCGCGGCCACTGTGGCCTTCACCTTCGCCAGTTCCTCCGGGATCAGCGCGCGCACCAACTCCGCGGTGACCTTGCGGCCGTCGTCGAGCTTGCCCTTGGGCGAGACCACCCACTGCCACACCTGCGAGCGGCTGATCTCGGCCGTGGCGGCGTCTTCCATCAGGTTGTGGATCGGCACGCAGCCGTTGCCCGCGAGCCACGAGCCGAGATAGTGGATGCCGACGTTGATGTTGTTGCGCAGGCCGGTTTCGGTGATCGGCTGCTCGGGCTTGAACTCCAGCAGGTCGGCGGCCTTCACCTGCACGTCGTCGCGCTGCTTGCCCCACTGGTTCGGCTTGTCGCCGAGGACCTTGACGAACTCCTCCATGGCGATGGAGACGAGGCCCGGGTGGGCCACCCAGCCGCCGTCGTAGCCGTCGACGGCGTCGCGCGTCTTGTCGGCGCGGATGCCGGCGAGCGCCTTTTCGTTGGCCGCGGGATCGCTCTTGATCGGAATCAGCGCGCTCATGCCGCCGATCGCCGGCGCGCCGCGCTTGTGGCAGGTCTTCAGCAGCAGCAGGGCGTAGGCGCGCATGAAGGGCACGGTCATCGTGATCTGTCCGCGATCGGCGAGGCAGAAATCGCGGTTCTTCTTGAACTTCTTGATGCAGGAGAAGATGTAGTCCCAGCGGCCCGCATTGAGGCCGGCGCTGTGCTCGCGCAGTTCGTAGAGGATCTCCTCCATCTCGAAGGCGGCGAGGATGGTCTCGATCAGCACGGTGGCCTTGAT
>DAIDAU010000518.1 GCA_027310465.1 Rhodocyclaceae bacterium | reverse complement strand
GTGCGGGAATCAACGGAATGGGCATAGCCGGATTATAGACGGGACGCCGCGACGGCCGTTCAGCGCGGGCGCCGGTGGCTGCCGACGACGACGACGAACTCGTACAGCCGGCATTCGAGCGGACCGTTGAACAACGGGGTCTTCTTCGACGGCTTCAAGCCGATCAGCTTGGGCAGTTGCGCGTCGGCCGAGAGGAAATAGCAGCGCCAGCCGGGAAAGCGCTTCTTCAGGGCGTCGCCGAGCTTCGGGTAGAAGGCGGCGAGCGCCTCGCTGGAGCCGAGCCGTTCGCCGTAGGGCGGGTTCGCCACCAGGATGCCCTCGGGCGCCGGCGGCTCGCGCTCCAGCAGGTCGGCGCGCTCGACCGTCACCAGGCCGTCGAGGCCGGCGTAGGCGAGGTTCTGCCGCGCGCGGGCGACGGCGTCGGCCGCGCTGTCGGAGCCCCAGAGCGGCAGCTGCTTCGCCTCGAGGCGCCGCTGTGCGGCCTCGGCGCGCAGGCGCCGCCACAGCGCGGCATCGAAGTTCGCCAGGCGCTCGAAGCCGAACTCGCCCGGATCGCGCCCCAGCCCCGGCGCGTCGGCGAGGCTCATCTGCGCGGCCTCGATCAGGAAGGTGCCGCTGCCGCACATGGGATCGAGCAGCGGCACGCCGGGCTTCCAGCCCGCCAGCCGCAGGATGCCGGCGGCGAGGTTCTCCTTCAACGGCGCCTCGACCTTGGCGATCTTGTGGCCGCGCAGATAGAGCGGCTCGCCCGAGGTGTCGAGATAGATCGTCGCCTCGCGATCGGTGAGGAACAGGTGCACGCGCACGTCGGGGCTGCGCGTATCGACGCTCGGCCGGCGCCCGGCGGCGTCGCGGAAGCGGTCGCAGACGGCGTCCTTGACGCGCAGCGTGACGAATTCGAGGCTCTTCAGCGGCGAGCGCTGCGCCGTCACATAGACGCGCAGCGTGCTTGCGACGTCGAACAGCTTCGGCCAGTCGGCGCCGAAGGCGAGCCGGTAGACGTCGTCCTCGCTCGCATAGGCGCCGTGCGCCACGCGCCACAGCACGCGCGTCGCGATGCGCGACTCGAGGTTGGCGCGGTAGCAGACCTCCCACGCGCCCGCGAAGGCGACGCCGCCCGGCACCGCGCGCGCCGAGACGGCGCCCGCCGCGGCGAGGTCCTCGGCGAGCAGGGCTTCGAGCCCGCGCGGACAAGTGGCGAAGAACTGTTCCATCAGAACGGCTTCAGCACCGCGAGCAGGATGATCGCCAGCAGCAGGAACACCGGCACTTCGTTGAAGACGCGGTACCAGCGGTCCGAGCGCGTGTTGCGCCCGGCGGCGAATGCCTTGAGCAGGTGGCCGCAATAGAAGTGGTAGGCCAGCAGCGGGATGACCAGCGTCGTCTTGGCGTGCAGCCAGCCACCGGCGTAGCCGAAGCCGAACCACAGCCACAGCCCGAAGCCGACCGCCAGCAGGCCGATCGGCGTGACGAACTTGTAGAGCCGCCGCGCCATGCCGAGCAGGCGTTCGCGCTCGGCCCCATCGGCCGGCGCCATCGCGAGGTTCACGAAGATGCGCGGCAGGTAGAAGAGGCCGGCGAACCAGCTGACGACGAAAAAGATATGGAAGGACTTGACCCAAAGCGCCATGTTCCTATTTCTCCCTGGCGGCCGCGAGGCCCGCATCGACGGTGGGGTAGCGCAGCGAAAGTTTCAGTTCGCGCTTGAGGCGCGTGTTGTCGAGCCGCCGCGATTCGCTCATGAACGACAGCATGGTCGCCGGCAGGCGCTGCGCGGCTTGCGCGCGCGTGATGCGCGCCAGCCGCGGCTTGCCGCAGCGGTCGGCCAGCTTGTCGTACCAGTCGCCCATGCGGATCGCGGAGTCGTCGCCGGCGTTGTAGGCGCGGTTCGCGCCGCCGCGGCGCAGCGCGGCGATGCAGGCGCGGCCGAGATCCTCGGCGTGGATGTGATTGGTGAACACGTCCTCGTCGGCGCCCAGCACGGGGTCGCCGCGCTCGAGGCGCTCGAGCGGCAGGCGGTCGCCGGCGTAGATGCCGGGCGCGCGCAGGATCGAGACGCGGCAGGCCGAATCGCGCCCGAATTCGCGCAGGCGGCGCTCGGCGTCGGCGCGCCGCTTGGCGCGCGCGGTCGCCGGGCGCAGGGGTCGGATTTCTCCGACCAGCGCGCCGCCGCAATCGCCGTAAACCCCGGTCGTGCCGATGTATACGAGCCTGCGTGGTAGACTTCGCGACCTTCTCAGGACCGCGATCAGCCGCTTCGTACGGGCGTCGACGACACCCTCGCCAGGCGGCGGCGCACTGTGCAATACTGCGTGCGCGATGCCGGCAAGCCGCCGCAGCGTGGCGGGCCGGTCGAGGTCGCCGAGGATCTGGAGGACGCCCAGGGCCCGCAGTTCCTCCTCGGGTTCGCGCACCAGCGCATAGACGCGCCAGCGGCGCACGAGCTCGGGCAATACGCGGCGCACGACGTCGCCGCAACCGACTATCAGCAATCTTTGCATCGGACGATTATCGCATGTCGTATCAAGTGACCCTCCAGCCCAGCGGCCACGGCTTCACCGCCGAAGGCGACGAGACCCTGCTGGAGGCTGCCCTCGACGCCGGAATCCACCTGCCCTACGGCTGCCGCAACGGCGCCTGCGGCGCGTGCAAGACCAAGATCGTCGCCGGCGAGGTCGACCACGGCGCCGCGCTCGACCATGCGCTGACGCCCGAGGACCGCGCCCAGGGCTACGCGCTGGCCTGCTGCGCCAAGGCGCGCTCCGACGTCACGCTCGAATGCCGCGAAGCCGCGGCGGAAACCGACATCCCGGTGCGCATGATGCCGGTGCGCGTCGACAAGCTCGACCGCGTCGCATTCGACGTCGTCGTCATGAAGCTCAAGCTGCCGGCCAGCGAACGCCTGCAGTTCCTCGCCGGCCAGTACGTGCACTTCCTGCTCAAGGAGGGCGGCCACCGCTCGTTCTCGATCGCCAACGCGCCGCAGGAGGACGCCTTCCTCGAAATCCACGTGCGCCTGGTGCCGGGCGGCAAGTTCACCGAATACGTCTTCGGCGCAATGAAGGAGAAGGAGATCCTGCGCATCGAAGGCCCATACGGCAGCTTCCATCTCGACGAGTTCTCCGACCGTCCGGTCATCTTCGTCGCCGGCGGCACCGGCTTCGCACCCGTCAAGGCCATCGTCGAATACACCATCCACAACCGCATCCAGCGCCCGATGCACATCTACTGGGGCGCGCGCGACCGCCAAGGCCTCTACCTGCCCAACCTGCCGCAGCGCTGGGCGGCGGAGCACCCGCACATCCAGTACGTGCCGGTGCTGTCCGAGGCCGCCGAGAAGGACGACTGGCACGGCCGCCGCGGCCTGGTGCACGAAGCGGTGATGGAGGACCACGCCGACCTGTCGGGCTTCCAGGTCTACGCCTGCGGCGCGCCGGCGATGATCGACGCCGCGCGGCGCGACTTCGCGGCGCGCGGCCTGCCGGAAGACCAGTTCTTCTCCGACGCCTTCACCTACGCGCCGCGCTGAGGCCACCGTGACCACCATCATCCGCCGCGAGCCCGTGGTGAACCGCCTGAAGGGCATCATCGCCTCGCGCGTGATCGTGCACGCCGACAGCTGCGCCGCGGCGGCGCAGGCGCTCGAGGGCTGCGCCGACATCTGGCCGTCGGCCCACGACGTCTGGGTCAGCATCGCCGGCTGCGACATCGACGACGCGCTGCTGTCGTGGCAGCCGTCGGCCAACACGCTGCTCGGCCTGCCCTCGCGCCTGCTCGGCACCGCCGCCGGCGAGGAGCTCGCCGCGACCTTCCACGCGCAGGAGATGCAGCTGCTGCTCGACGACTACGACTCGGCCTTCGAAGTGCCGGCGTCGATCAAGCTGCGCTTCGCGCTCGCCGACGCCAAGCACTATCCGCACCTGCCCGTCGTGCCCGCCGTGCCGATCGCCACCGGACTCGTCGACCACGCCGACTTCCTCGACGCCATCGACAACGGCTACGTCGGCGCCGCCGGCTGGTTCCTGCTGCACGGCAACCTGCCGACCTCGAGCCGGCTCAATCCCAGCCTGGCGCAGATCATCCACATCCTCAACCAGGTGCGGCAGAACGCCGACATCTTCGAGATCGAGGAATCGCTCAAGCGCAACATCAGCATCTCGTTCAAGCTGCTGCGCTACATCAACTCCGCCGGCTTCGGCTTCGCCCAGGAGATCGAGTCCTTCCGCCACGCCGTGAGCCTGCTCGGCTACGACAAGCTCAACAAGTGGCTCTCGCTGCTGCTCGTCACCGCCACGCGCGACCCCGCCGCCCCGGTGCTGATGCAGGCCGCCATCGCGCGCGGCCGCTTCATGGAGCTGACCGCCGAAGGCAAGGTCGAGCCCAAGCAGCTCGACAATCTGTTCATCACCGGCTCGTTCTCGCTGCTCGACATCCTGCTCGGCACGCGCATCGACGCCGTGCTCAAGGAGATGAACCTGCCTGCCGCGATCTGCGAAGCGCTGCTCCAGCGCAGCGGACCGTATGCGCCGTGGCTGGAGCTGGCGACGGCGTGCGAGCAGGAAGATACGGCGGAACTGGTCGCGCGCGCCGCGAAGCTCGGGGTGCCGATGGAGAAGGTCAATCGCGCGCAGATCGGGGCGCTGGCGTTTGCGGAGAGCTTGCAGCTGGATTGAGCATGATGATGCGAAACGGACTTGGAGAAACTGCCATGTCGCATCAGGAAGTTGCCGAATTGCCCGTAGCCGAGAAGCTCCGTCTGATGGAAACCCTATGGGACGCCCTTAGCCGCGATGAGGCCGGAGAGCGGGCCGTCGTTCCTGAATGGCACCATTTCCGCGGACATCGATTCGCTGGCGCTCTATGCGGGCATTCATGCGAAACCGCATGGCCGATACTGCCCTTGGGTCAGCCGAACTGCTCATAACTGGGAACTATGCATAATGGCCGGTCAGCGCATTGCACGCACATGACGGCCTCAGGTGCTGACGACACGGTAGCAGTTCTTACCGCTCTGCTTGGCTAGGTACATTGCGGCATCAGAAATCTTCACCAATTGCTCGGCCGTTTCTCCGTGATCCGGATAAACAGCGATCCCAATGCTGGCGCTAACGGAACAATCCTTCCCATGTAGCGAAAATGGCCTTGCGATGGCTTCGATGATCTGATTAGCCACACGATCATTCGCGCTCGGTGTTTGGGTGTTGCAGAGGATTACGGTGAACTCGTCGCCCCCCATGCGTGCCACGGTGTCTGATTGACGCACGCAGTTCACGAGGCGTCTTGCCACCTCGCGCAGCATCGCGTCACCGGTATCGTGCCCGAACATATCGTTGATGGGTTTGAAGCCGTCGAGATCGAGGAAAAGGACGGCCAGCGATTCCTTGTCTCGACGCGCCCTTGCCAATGCCTGATTGAGCCGGTCATAGAACAGAACGCGGTTGGGAAGTCCTGTAAGCGCATCATGGTGCGCAAGATGAGTGACCTGCTCGTTTGTCTGCTTAAGACGAGTCAGCAATTTCCACAGAAAGTGTGCCTGGAAGCCGCCGATCACATTCGCATCGCCCAGTTGCTCCTTCGCATAGAGCGTGACGCCTTCATCGCTCGTAAGGTTGAAGGCGAGGCAAGGGCGGCATGAGTCGATTGCTTCGGCAAGGTTGGTGAAGTTTCTGATTCCGTGGCTCGCCGCGACTGCCAATGCCGGGGCTTCCGGATTGGCATCGATAATTCCGACGATCTCGATCGTCGGGTCGGAAGTAAAGAGATCGAGCATTGCCGTGCCGCCACGGCCTGCTCCTATAACGAGCACTCGCTGGATGCCTTGTGGTGTCTTTGTCATTGCGCATCTGCTGCCTGACGATATTCGCGGGTGCATCGTGCCACTATCTGGACGGTATGGCAACGGTGTACGTCGTTATTGCATTGGGGCCTAGAAAGTCGACCGGTGTGTCACTCTCCCAAGTACGCCGCGCGCACGCGGCTGTCGGCGAGCAGGTTTGCGGCGCTGTCGGCGAGCGTGATGCTGCCGCTCTCCATGACGTAGCCGCGGGCGCAGACTTCGAGCGCGAGCTTGGCGTTCTGTTCGACGAGCAGGATGGTGACGCCCTGCCTCGCGACTTCCTGCACCACTTCGAACACCTTCTGCACCATCAGCGGCGCAAGGCCCATCGACGGCTCGTCGAGCAGCAGCAGCTTGGGGCGGCCCATCAGGGCGCGGCCTAGGCTGAGCATCTGCTGCTCGCCGCCGGAGAGCGTGCCGGCGATCTGCTGGCGGCGTTCCTTGAGGCGCGGCAGGAGGTCGTAGACGCGGGCGAGGTCGGTCGCGATCTCGCCGTCGCTGCGATGGTAGGCGCCCATATCGAGGTTCTCCGCGACGGTGAGGCGCGCGAAGATGCCGCGGCCTTCGGGCACCAGCGCGAGGCCGCGGCCGATCAGCGCGTGGCTCGGCAGGCGGTCGAGGCGCTCGTCGCGCAGGCGCAGCTCGCCGTGCGCCGGCAGCATGCGCGCGATGGCTTTGAGCGTGGTGGTCTTGCCCGCGCCGTTGGCGCCGATCAGGCAGACCATCTCGCCTTCGTCGACGGCGAAGCTGACGCCCTTGACGGCCTTGATGCCGCCGTAGTGGACTTCGAGGTCGCGGACGTCGAGCAGCGCCATCAGGCCACGCTCCCGCCGAGATACGCCTCGATCACCTTCGGGTTCTTCTGCACTTCCGCCGGCACGCCTTCGGCGATCTTCTCGCCATAGTCGAGCACCGCCACGCGGTCGCAC
>DAIDAU010000502.1 GCA_027310465.1 Rhodocyclaceae bacterium | reverse complement strand
GTGCGGCGCCCTCGGACGCTTCCTCGCCCGGCAGCGCACCGGGCGACGTCCCGGCGCAGCCGTTTGCGGCCGTGCTGCGGCATCAGGTCAGCCAGCAAGCCTCGTCTTCCGGCCAGCCGGCCGACAAGCCGGCACCCAAGGCGCTGGCGGCCGCAGACGCCCTGGCACAGGCGGATGCCAACGAACAGCCGCCGGCCGATGCGATCGCCGCCATCGCCCAGATGCTGGCGGGCATCGTGCCCCCTGCGGCCGGGCAGGCCGCGCCTCAGGAGAACCTTCAAACGGCCGGCGCCAAGGGCAAGCAGCGCGGAGCGGACGACGGCCAGGAGCCGGTGCTGCTCGCCGCGCCGAGCACCGCGGCAACGCCGGGCTCCGCGGCGCCGCTGCAGGCCTCCACCGCTGAAACGCCCAAGCCCCTCGCCGCCCCGTCCTTGACGGCGGGCCCGGCGGAAAACTTTGCCGCCGAGGGGCTGCAGAACGCGGCAAGCCGCGCCGCCTCCACCAAGGAAGAGGGAGCGGATTTCGCGGCATTGCTCAATGTCGCCCAGGATGCGCGTTCGGCCGCTGCGGCGCCGGCTGCCCCTCACGCGGCGCCGGCCGCGGAACCGAATGCCGCCCATATCCGGACGCCGGTCGGCGCGCCGGGTTGGGACGGCGAGGTCGGCGAGAAGCTGACGTGGCTCGTGAACAAGCAAGAAACCCGCGCCGACCTGGTGCTGAATCCGCCGGAACTGGGCCGCATCGAAGTGTCGATCTCGTTGAAGGGGGACCAGGCCAGCGCGAGCTTCGTCTCCGCCAGCCCGACCGTGCGCGAAGCCATCGAGAACGCCGTGCCGCGGCTGCGCGAGATTCTCCAGGACGCGGGGATTTCCCTCGGCCAGACGCAAGTCGGCGCCGAATCCTTCCAGCAATCGACGGCCAACCGCGAAAAGGGCGATAATTCCTCGCGCAGCGGGAACGCGGGCGCGACGATCGCCCAGCCGCTGACCAGCGGCGTATCGAGCACGGCCGCCGCAACGATCTTGCGTCGCGGCAACGGCCTCGTCGATACGTTCGCCTGAGGAACGCATCGAGGCAAACCGATTGACAGGAGCAACGCATGGCCGAAAAGAAACCCGAAGCAGATGATGCCGCCCCGGCGAAGCCGAAGGGCAAGCTGCTGCTGTTCATCATCATCGGGGTGCTGGTGCTGGCGCTGGCCGGCGGCGGCGCGTTCTTCGCGCTGAAGAAGAAGCATACGGCGGACGACGAGGACACCGGCGACGGCACCGCCCAGACCGAGAAGCCGCACAAGGCGAAAAAGGATCATCCCGATGCGCCGCCGGTTTTCGTGAAGTTCGAACCCTTCACCGTCAAGCTGCAGCCCGAGCAGACGGAAGCCTATCTGCAGGCGACTCCCGAACTGCGCGTGCTCGACGCCGCGACCGGCGAGCGGGTCAAGCAATACACGCCGGAACTCCGCCACAAGGTGCTGCTGCTGCTGTCGGGCAAGAAGCCGTCCGAGCTGTCGAATCCGCAGGGCGTGCAGCGGCTCGCCAACGAGATCCGCGACGCCATCAACCTGATCATCGACGGTCCGAAATCGAAGGCCAAGGGCGCCGCCGACGGCGCCCCGGCGGTACCGAGCGACAACGCCGGTCCCGACGATTCGGTGCAGGCGGTGTTGTTCACCTCCTTCATCATCCAGTGAAGCGAACCGGCGCCCGAAACAGAGACAGGCAACGCGCATGAGCCAGGACTTTCTCTCCCAGGAAGAGGTCGATGCCCTGCTGAAGGGCGTCACCGGGGAGGCCGACGAGGAGCCGGTCCAGGAAGAGACCGGCGGCGTCCGGAGCTACGACCTCGGCCGACAGGAGCGCATCGTCCGCGGCCGCATGCCGACGATGGAGCTCATCAACGAGCGCTTCGCGCGGCTGCTGCGCATCGGCCTGTTCAACTACATGCACCGCAGCACCGAGATTTCGGTGGGCCCGATCCGCGTGCAGAAATACAGCGAGTTCATCCGCAACCTGGTGGTGCCGACCAACCTCAACCTGGTCACCGTCAAGCCGCTGCGCGGCACCGGCCTGGTCGTCTTCGACCCCAACCTCGTCTTCCTCGTCGTCGACAACATGTTCGGCGGCGACGGGCGCTTCCACACCCGCGTCGAAGGCCGCGACTTCACGCCGACCGAGCAGCGCATCATCCAGGGCCTGCTGAACGTGTTCTTCAACGAGTACCAGAAGGCCTGGGAGCCGGTCTACAAGATCGAGTTCGAGTACGTGCGTTCCGAGATGAACACGCAGTTCGCGAACATCGCCACGCCGTCCGAGATCGTCGTCGCGGTGACCTTCACCATCGAGCTGACGGGCAACTCGGCCGAGATGCACCTGTGCCTGCCGTACTCGATGGTGGAGCCGATCCGCGACATCCTCTACAGCACGATGCACAGCGAGCAGGCGGGATCGGACCGCCGCTGGAGCGGCACGCTGGCCGGCCAGCTGCGCGGCGCGGAGGTCGAGCTGAGCGTGACGCTCGGCCACACCACCCTGACCCTGGGCGACGTCGTGAAGCTCAAGGTCGGCGACGTGGTGCCGGTGACCATCGATGAGACCGTCAACGCCACCGCCGACGGCGTGCCGGTCATGGAATGCCGCTACGGGGTGCGCGACGGCCAGTACGCGATCAGAGTCGAGCGCTTCCTGAAGCCGGAAGCCGAAGCATAGGAGCACGCCATGAGCGACGAACAAGAACACCAGATCTCGGAAGACGATTGGGCTGCAGCATTGAACGAGCAGACGGTGACCGACGCCGCCGCGGCCACGTCCGCCCCGGCGGCGCCCGAGGCCCAGCCGGCGAAGATCTTCGACGATTTCTCGGCCGCCGCGGCGCCGAAGACGGGGGCGGGAGGCGACTTCGATCTCATCCTCGACATTCCGGTCCACCTCACGGTGGAACTCGGCCGCACCAAGATCTCGATCCGCAACCTGCTGCAGCTGGCGCACGGTTCGGTGGTCGAGCTCGACGGCCTTGCCGGGGAACCGATGGACGTGCTGGTCAACGGCACGCTGATCGCGCAGGGCGAAGTCGTGGTCGTCAACGACAAGTTCGGCATCCGCCTCACCGACATCATCACGCCCCAGGAGCGCATGCGCAAGGTTCATCGCTGACCGGCCGCGGGGCTCTTCCTGGGATAACCCCGGCTTTTCCTCGCTTGCTCCGGCGATCGGCGCCGGAGCCGCATTTATATTCTGGCGGCACCTGACGTCCTCGGTGTCCCATGCGCGTTCCCTACTCCGTGCTGTTGCTGCTGGCGCCCTCGTCCGCCGCGTGGGCCGAAACGGCCGCCCTGCCCGACACCGGCAGCAGCATCCTGCAGATGCTGTTCGGGCTCGGGCTGGTCCTGGCCATGCTGTTCGGCACGCTGTGGCTGCTCAAGCGCCTTTCGCTGCCCCGCGGTCCCGGCTCCGGGCTGATGCGGGTCGTCTCGGGGATTTCGGTGGGGCCGCGCGAGCGCGTCGTGCTGCTCGAGGTCGGCTCCAGCTGGCTGGTGCTGGGAGTGGCGCAGGGCCAGGTGTCGACGCTGGCCGAGGTGCCGCGGCAGGAACTGCCCCCGGGCGGCGCGGAAGCCGCGCGCGACTTCGCGGGGTGGCTCAAGCAGATGACGGAACGGCGCCGTGGTCCCAAGGCGTAGCCGCCGCTTCGCAGCGCCGCTCAAGCTCCTCGCCGTCCTGCTGGCGCTGCTGCCGTGCGCGGCGCTCGCCCAGGCGCTGCCCGCCATAACAGGCACCCCGACGCCCGGCGGCGGCACGCAGTGGTCGATGTCGATCCAGACCCTGCTGCTGCTCACCGGGCTCACCTTCCTCCCGGCGATGCTGCTGATGATGACCAGCTTCACGCGCATCATCATCGTCTTCGGCCTGCTGCGCCAGGCGCTCGGCACCCAGACCTCGCCGCCCAACCAGGTGATGGTCGGGCTTGCGCTGTTCCTCACCTTCTTCATCATGGCGCCGGTCGGCGAGAAGATCTACGCCGACGCCTACGTGCCGCTGTCCGAGAACAGGATCACCTTCCTCGAGGCCCTCGATCGCGGCGCCGTGCCGCTGCGCGCCTTCATGATGCGGCAGACGCGCGACGCCGATCTCGCCACCTTCACGACGGTGGCGAACCAGCCGAAACCCGCGTCGCCGGAAGCCGTGCCGATGCGCGTGCTGATCCCGGCCTTCGTCACCTCGGAACTGAAGACCGCGTTCCAGATCGGCTTCATCGTGTTCGTCCCCTTCCTCATCATCGACATGGTGGTCGCCTCGGTGCTGATGTCGATGGGGATGCTGATGATGTCGCCGGTAATCGTGTCGTTGCCGTTCAAGATCATGCTGTTCGTGCTGGTCGACGGCTGGAACCTGATCATCGCCTCGCTGGTCCGCAGCTTCGGATGACGTTTCGAGGAACCGCTTTGCCATGACGCCCGCCACCGTAATCGAGATCGGCCGCAACGCCATCGAACTCATGCTGACCGTTTCCGCGCCGCTGTTCATCGCCGCGCTGGCCACCGGCCTGCTGGTCAGCATCTTCCAGGCGGCGACGTCGATCAACGAGGCGACGCTGTCCTTCGTGCCCAAGGTCGTCGTGCTCTTCGGCGTCCTCATCGTCTTCGGCCCGTGGATGATCACGCTGATGACCGATTACATGCGGCGGCTGTTCGAGGCTATCCCCGGCATGATCGGATGATCTCCGTCAGCTCGGCCCAGCTCGACGCCTGGCTGGCCATGCTGGTGTTCCCGCTGGCGCGCGTGCTGGCGCTGGTCTCGGTGGCGCCGGTGTTCAGCAACATCTCGCTGCCCGAGCGCATCAAGGTGGTCTTCGGCGTCGCGATCACGCTGGCGCTCATCCCCGCCCTGCCGCCGATGCCCGCCGTCCCGGCCGGCTCGTGGATCGGGCTGGCGATCGTCTTCGAACAGGTCGCCATCGGCACGCTGATCGGGTTTGCGCTGCGCATCGCCTTCGCTGCGGTGGACGTGGCAGGCCAGCTGATCGGCCTGCAGATGGGCCTGTCGTTCGCGGTGTTCTACGACCCGACCACTTCGTCGCAGGCGCCGGTGGTCAGCGAGTTCATGGCCCTGCTGGCGACCCTGATCTTCCTCGCGCTGAACGGCCACCTGCTGATGCTGTCGCTGCTGGCGCGGAGCTTCACGCTGCTGCCGGTCTCCACGGTGCCGTTCGCAGCCAAGGGCTTCGTCACCTTGCTGGCCTGGGCCGGAACCATGTTCGCGGCGGGTGTCCTGCTCGCGCTGCCGCTGATCGCCGCGCTGCTGATCGCCAACATCGCCATGGGCGTGCTCTCGCGCGTGGCACCGCAGCTGAACCTGTTCGCCGTCGGCTTCCCGGTGACGATCTTCGCCGGCTTCGCCGTCATCACGATCTCGCTGCCCTACTTCGCCGCGGCGCTGGAACGCCTGTTCGACCAGTCGTTCGATGCGATGGCCGCGATCATGAAGGTCGCGGGCGGCTAGCTGTCCGCCCCGGTGAGGCGGATCACGCCCTCCGCCGTGCGCTGCGAGCCGAGCACCGAGGATTCGAGGCCCTCGTTGTACTCGACCACCTGGTAGCCGTCGTAGCCGCGCTCCCGCATCAGCTCCTTGGCGCGGCGATGGAAGACGACGCGCGCCTCGCCGGCGCCGCCGGCGTAGAAACGCTTCATGTGCAGCGACAGGTGGTACTGCTCGTCGGGAAAGCGCGCCTGCTCGATGTCCCAGTTGGGCGCGAGCGGATCGAGGATCAGGTAGGCGGCGCCGGCGTACATGCCCCAATACACGACCTTTTCGAGCGCGATCGACACCGAGGGCGCGAGGTTGAGCGTCGTGCTGGGGATCACGGTGCCGGAGCGCGGCAGGTTGCCGCTGACGTTGGTCGGGATGCTGAAGCTGCCGCATCCTGCGAGGGCGGCCGCCGCCAGCATTGCGAGTCCGAATCTCATCGCCGCATCTTCAGAGATAGTTGAATAGTCCCAGCTGGGTCACCTTCATGTACGACTTCTGCGCCGCATCCAGGTTGTTCTGGTTCTGCTGCAGGTCGCTGATGGTTTTCGCGTAGTCGACGTCCTGCAGGTTGGACAGCGTTTCCTGGTAGCGCAGATTCACGTCCTGATTGACGCTGGACAGCGAATCCAGCTCGTTCAAGCGGGCGCCGATGCCCGAGCGTACGCGCAACACGTTGTCGTAGGCCTGGTCGATGTTGGTGAGGGCCTGGCTGATCTGGTTGGCCAGGGCCGTCGAGCTCCGCGTGATCGTGCCCGCGGTCGGCGTTGCCGTGCCGAAAACGCTGGCGACCGCCAAGGTGCCCGAGACGACCGAAATGCCCGCACTGTTGCTGCCGTTCGACGGCGCCGTCAGCACGATGTTGCCGTTGATGCCTGACGCGGTGGCGACGTTGGTGCCGAAGCCGTTGACGGGATCGGCGATGGCGGCGTTGATGGCGTTCGCCAGCGTAATCGAATTGCCATAGGTACCGCTGGGCACCACGATATTCTTCTGCACGCCATTGACCGTGAGGCTCAGCGTGTTGTTGGCGGCATTTATGGTCAGCGGTCCGGCAAAAGCCGTTCCGGTCAGCGTGCTGTAGCTCTGTCCGTCCAGCGCTCCGATCAGGTTCGCGACGGTCTTGAAGACGCTCTGCGTCGTGCTCGGCGCAATCGTGAAGGTGTCGCCGCTGGCGGGCGAGCCCGTGATGGTGACGCTCGAGCCGAGGTCGAACGCCGGCCCGGGATCGCCGGGCTGCTTGCTCAGCTGGATCGCGTTGGCATCATGGTAGGTCCGCAGCCCCGCGGTCGCGAGGCTCGGCACCGGCGGCGGCCCGGCCGACGTGGAACCCGGCACGACTGGCGGATTCCCCGTCAGCAGCGAGTTCCCCGTGGTCGTATCGACGATGTCGTAGTACGTCGTGCCGGGCGTGCCGGCGATGCCGTTGGCGTCCACCCAGAAGTTGATCGAGTAGTCCTTGTTCGGCAGCGCGTCCCAGGTCGCGGAATTGAGCACGCTGCCGGCATCGACGACGCCCGTCCCGGTGTTCGTGGTGTTGTAGTCCGTGACGAAGCTGCCGTTGCCGTTCGCGATCTGCCTGAAGATGGCATCGCCGGCGTCGCTGGTCTGGAGGAAGCGCGTGGCGGACACCTGCAGGTTGCGCTGCCCGCTGTCCCCGGAATAGGTGACTTCGTTGCCCGGCGCCGCGTTGAGGCCATCGACGTTGGCGCCGAACGGCTTGGTGCCTCCCATGTTGCCGGAGAAGATGAAGTCGCCGTTGCTGTCGGTCGTGTTGGCGATGCCCAGCAGTTCCTCGAAGCGCGAGCGCAATTCGGCGGAGATGCTCTTGAGGTCGTTCGCGGACAGGGCGCCATCCCCCCCCTGCACGGCGAGCTGGCGCACGCGCGTCAGCAGGTCGCCCAGGCTCGACATCTGGGATTCCTCGAGGTTCAGCGCGTCCTTGGCGTTGCCCTGGTTGGTGCCGAATTGCGCATTGATGTCCTTCGCCTCGGTCACGACGAGCGCGCGCGCCGCGGCGACCGGATCGTCCGCCGGCGTGACGACACGGCGGCCGGACGACAGCATCTGCTGGTTGCGCAGGAGCGTCACCGTCTGGTCGTTGATGGAGCGGATGCCGGTTTGATAGATTTGCGAGGTGCTGATGCGCATTGCCGTCTCCTTAGCCGATCGCCGACAGGAAAGTGTCGAACAGCTTGCTGCCGACGTCGATCATCTTCGCCGAAGCCTGGTAGGCCTGCTGGTAGCGGATCAGGTTGGCCGCCTCCTCGTCGAGGTTGACGCCGGAGAGCTGCTGCACGGCGTCGTTGGCCTGATTCGCCAGCGCCTGCTGGGCCTTGCCGGTCACCGTCACCTCGCGCGTCTTGTTGCCGATCTGGCTGACGATCTGCGAGTAGGCCTCTTCGAAGGTCGCCGAGTTGCCTTCCATCAGCCGCGTCGTCTGCAGGGCGCCCAGCGCCTGGGCGTTGCGGTTGTCGGAGACGCCGCTGGAGTTGGGCTCCAGGTAGACCTTGTCGCCGTTCTGCGGCACGCCCGACAGCGTGAACCGGATGCCGTTGAGGTCGATGACGTTCTGCTGCCCCGCCGTGAAGGCGCCGCTCGGAATCGTCTTGCCGTTCCACGGGACCGGACCGGAAATCGCCCAGGTGTTGGTTGCGCTCGCATAGGTCAGCGTAACGGTGCCGCCCAGCGGAACGGCGGTCGGATCGAGCGTCACCATGCTTCCCGCATCGATGGCGGCGGAGCCGGTGTTGCCGGAATCCACGCGGGTGCGGAAAGGCGCGCCGGCAGCCACCAGCCTAGGATCGGAAATATTGACGGTAATGTCGCGCGCCGCCTCGCGGGTCGGCTGCAGGATATAGCTGTCGCCGACCCTCGGCGTGCCGGTCATCTGGACCGTCACGCCCTCGAACGTGATGCTGTTGGCCGGCACGCTGTTAGTGGTCGGAGCAAGCACCGTGTTGTCGGACAGGCGTGTCACCACGTAGCCGCTGCTCGTGTAATCGATGCGGTAGTCGCTGGCGGTCAGCGCGCCCCCGCCCGCCTGCGTGGAGGACAGTGACGCGGTGTTGCCGCTGGCTTCGAAGTTGTTGGAATCGGCGACAACTCGGGTCGCCGCCGGATTCCCCGGCTTGACGGTAAAGCCGGCTACGTCGGGCGGCGGACCTGCCGACGGGGGACTGCCCGTATCCTGGATGGTCACGCCGTCGATGGCGATCTGCCCGCCCACCGGAAAAGAGGCGATGGCACTGCCGGCCGACGCGGGTGCCATGGCGCCGTTGGCGCTGAGGCGGAAGACGTCGTATTGATTCGTGCCGCTGTTATATACGACGCGGTAATCGCTCTGGATGACCTGCGCCGTCAGAACCGCGTTGCCCGTATTGTTCTTGCTGGCGTACAGGTTCGTATACGCGTACATGTTGCTCGACGCATTGGCCGGGAAGGTGAACAGGCTGCCGCCCAGCGCGCCGTTCAGGTCCTGGCCGAGCGCGTGCTGCGCATTGACGGTCTGGGCCAGATCGACGGCGATGCGGCCCAGCTGGTTCTGCGCCGAATCCAGCGACTCGCTCCTGAACGCCATCAAGCCGCCCAGCGTCCCGCCCGTCAGCAGGCTCTGCTGAAGTTCGATGACGTTGCCGTTGATGGCCTTGAGGCCCACCACGGTTTCCTGCGGGTCGCTCGTCGACGGCTGCGCGACCAGCGAATAGGAGCTGGTGCCCATGACGACCGGCTGGCCGTTGCCGATGAACACGCTGACGGTGCCGTCGGTCTGCGTCGCGGTGGTGACGCGGACTTCCTTGTTCAGGTCCTGCAGCAGCTGGTTGCGCTGGTCGAGCAGGTCGTTGGGCTGCTGATTCGAGTTGCCCGAGCTGGCGAGGATGATCTGCTGATTCACCGCGGCGAGCTGCGAAGTGTAGGAGTTGATCAGGGTGACTTCGCTGGTGATCTGCTCGTTAACGCCCTGGCGCTGCTCGTCCAGGTTCTGGTTGACGGACTGGAAGCGCGAGGCCAGCGCCTGCGCGGCCGACAGCAGGGACTGCCGCGCCGGGATCGAACTCGGATTGGCGGCAACGTCCTGGACGCCCTTGAAGAAGTCGGACAGCGCTGGACTCAATCCCGCGCTCGAATCCGCCAGCATGTTGTCGATCTGCTGGACCTGCGCGAGGTACGCGTCCATCTGGCCGACCTGCGTCTGCGCCGCCATCACGCTGCCGGTCAGGTACGAGCTGTAGACGCGCTGCACCGTCTGGACGTTGGTGCCTTGGCCGAAGAAACCGGACCCGGTCTGCATCGGCTGGTTCGTCGTCTGGACGATCTGCTGGCGGCTGTACCCCGGGGTCGAAGCGTTGGAGATGTTGTGGCTGGTCGTGAGGATGCCCGCCTGGGCGGCGAGCAGTCCCGTCAGTCCGTTGTTGATGATGCTGGTCGCCATCCGTTGCGCTCCTACTCGTATATCGGCAGACGCCGATCGAACTCAAATGTCAGGAGAAAAGCAGCAACGAATGTGCCAGCGGAGGCCGGCGAAGCGCGGATGCTCAGGCGGCTCGCGGCATTCCGGCGATGATGCGGCTGAGCTTCGCGCCGTAGGCCGGATCGGTCGCATATCCGGACTGCTGGAGGCCGCGGGCGAACGCGGATGCGTCCTGATTGCCGAGCAAGGCCGCATAGCGCGGATTGGACTTCAGCAGGTTGGCGTAGTCCTGAAAGGCTTCGGCATAGGAGCCGTAGGCGCGGAATCGTTCGCTGGTGCGCTGCGCCGCGCCGTCCACGTACTCGGTGGTCGTCGCATCGACGGCGGAGCCGCTCCAGCTGCGCCCCGCCTTGATGCCGAACACGTTGTAGCTGGGCCGGCCGTCCGCGAGACGGGGCTCGGCGCGGCCCCAGCCGGTTTCCAGCGCCGCCTGCGCCAGCAGAAATTGCGCCGGGATGCCGGTGGCGCGGCCGGCCTGTTCCGCATAGGGCTGCAGCTTCGCGATGAAGCTTGCGGCCGCCGTTCCGGGCTGGGCGTCGCCGGAAGCGTCCGCGCTGCCCGCGGCGGGCGCGGCGCCCGCGCCGTTCGGCTGAAACGGGTTCAAGGGTATGGCTGCCGGCGGCGCGTTGCGATTCAGCGGCAGCGAGCCTTTGTCGCCGTCGAGCCGGAAGGCCTTGCCGGTCGGATGCAGCGGCAGTCCGCCCTCGTAGGATGCCGTCTGATCGCCGCCGCGCGTGAGCTGCTTCTCGATGACGGCGGCCAGGCCGGTGCTGCCCCTCGCGGCCATCACCTGAGCCATCTGCTGGTCGAGCATCGACTCGTACATGCGCGTCTGCTCCGAGTCGAACGGCCCGTCGCTGGGCGAAGCGTCCCGCATCGACTTCAGCATCATCTGCAGGAACAGCGCCTCGAACTGCTGCGCGGCCGCCTTGACGGCCGCCGGATCGTCGCGCTTGGCGGCGCTCTTCAGCGCAGCCATGCTGCTCATGTCGAAGATCGACGGGATATTGGCGGGCGTGCTCATGATCGGCCTAGCATGTCACGCGGCGCAGGCGGCAATGGCCGGAAAAAACCGGCAATCTTTGCCCTCCTCAGATGATTTCGAGATCGGCCCGCAGGGCGCCCGCCGCCTTCATGGCCTGCAGGATCGAAATCAAATCGCCGGGATTGGCGCCGATGGCGTTCAGCGCCTTCACGACGTCGGCGAGGTTGGCGCCCGACCTCACGTTCATCATCGAGCCGCCCTCCTGCTTGACCTCGATCTGCGCGTTGGTGACGCCGGCCGTCTGCCCTGCCGAGAGCGGGTTCGGCTGGCTCACGGCGTTCTCGGCGCTCACCGAAACGGAAAGGTTGCCGTGGGCGACGGCGCAGTTCTGCAGCGTGACGGACTGGTTCATGACGACCGAGCCGGAACGCGCGTTGACGATGACCTTGGCCGGCGTCTGCGTCGGCATCACCTCTAGATCCTCGATGCGGCCGAGGAAGGCGACGCGCTCGTCGGCGCTCAGCGGCGCGCGCGCGCGCACCTGGCGGCCGTCGGAGGCGGTCGCGGTGCCCGGCCCCATGGCGCGGTTGATGGCGTCGGCCATGCGCCGCGCGGTGCCGAAATCCGACGTGTTGAGATCGAGGTAGACGAACTCCCCCTGGCCCACGGGCGTCGGCACCTCGCGCTCGACGATGGCGCCGGCGGCGATGCGGCCGACCGACTGGTGGTTGAACGAGACTTTGGAGCCGCCGGCGGCGGCGCCCGCGCCCGACACCGCGAGGTTGCCCTGCGCGATCGCATAGACGTTGCCGTCGGGTCCCTTGAGCGGCGTCATGACCAGCGTTCCGCCGCGCAGCGACTTGGCGTTGCCCATAGAGGACACCGTCACGTCGATCGGCTGGCCGGCGCGCGTGAAGGGCGGCAGCGTCGCCGTCACCATCACCGCCGCGACGTTCTTGAGCTGGAGGTTGGTGCCGGCCGGCATGTTGACGCCCATGTTGAGCAGCATGTTGCGGATGCTCTGCACCGTGAAGGGGGTCTGCGTGGTCTGGTCGCCGCTGCCGTCGAGGCCCACCACGAGGCCGTAGCCGACGAGCTGGTTGTCGCGCACGCCGGCGATCGAGGCGAGGTCCTTGATGCGTTCGGCGCGCGCCGCGTCCGCCACCAGCAGGGCGGCGAAGAACCACATCAGGGCGATCAGGAATTTATGGGTTCGGCTCATGATCAGAAAGGCAGGAAACTGAGGAAGAAGCGGCCCAGCCAGCCCATCACCTGGGCCGAGTCGAGGAAGCCGTTGGCCTTGTATTCGATGCGCGCGTCGGCGACCTGCCCCGACTGCACCGTGTTTTGCGCGGTGATGTAGACGGGATTGACGACGCCGGAGAAGCGGATGAACTCCTCGCCTTCCTTGAGGCCGATCTGCTTCTCGCCCGACACCAGCAGGTTGCCGTTGGGATAGACCTCGATGACGGTGACCGTGATCGTGCTGGTGAAATCGTTGGTCGACGTGTTCTGCCCCTTGCCGTCGAACGAGTTGGCGTCGGTGGCGTTGAGCGCCGTGCCCTGCGCGCCCTTGAACGGCAGCCCGACGATGCTCGGCGTCGTCACCGCGATGGACTGCGAACGCGACGCCTTGTTCTCGGATATCTTCGAGGCCGCCGTCTTCTCGGCGACGTTGATGGTGAGCGTATCGCCGAGCAGGCGCGCGCGGCGATCCTCTAACAGGGGCCGCGCCGAGGCGATGTTGTAGATGGCGCCGTTGCTGGGGCCAGCGTAGTCGCGCGCCTCGGGGCGCGCCGTCATCGGCTGGTGCACCGCCGTCGGCGGCGTCGTGGTGGCGCAGCCTGCGAGCACGGCGGCGAGGAGAGCGACGAGGGCGAAATGTCTCATGGCGTCAAGCGCTGAGTTGGGTCAGGCGGCCCAGCATGTTGTCGGAAGTCTGGATCGCCTTGGAGTTCAGCTCGTAGGCGCGCTGGGTCTGGATCATCTGCACCAGTTCCTCGGCGACGTTGACGTTCGACGTCTCGACGTAGCCCTGGTTGATGAGGCCGGCGCCGTTGGTGCCCGGCGTGTTGGGCGTCGGCGTGCCGGACGACGCGGTTTCCAGGTACAGGTTCTCGCCGGCGCTCTGCAGCCCGCCGTTGTTGACGAAGGTCGCCACCTGGATGGTGCCGATCTGCGTGGCGGCGGCGGAACCCGGCTGGGTGATCGAGACGATGCCGTCGCGGCTCACGCTCACCGTCAGCGCGTTCGACGGGATGGTGACCGCCGGCGACAGCGGGTAGCCGCTGGAAGTCACGACCTGCCCGGTGGAGTCCTGCTGGAAGGCGCCGTCGCGCGTGTAGGCGAAGGTGCCGTCCGGCATCTGGATCTGGAAGAAGCCCTGGCCGTTGATGGCGAGGTCGAGGGCGTTGCCCGTCTGCTGCAGGTTGCCCTGCGTGAAGATGCGCTCGGTCGACACCGGCCGCACGCCGGTGCCGATCTGCAGGCCGGACGGGATCGTGGTCTGCTGCGAGGAGGCGGCGCCCGGCTGGCGCAGCGTCTGGTAGAGCAGGTCCTCGAACACCGCGCGCGCGCGCTTGAAGCCGTTGGTGCTGACGTTGGCGAGGTTGTTGGAAATGACGTCGAGCTGGGTCTGCTGGGCGTCGAGGCCGGTCTTGGCGATCCAGAGTGAACGAATCATGGCGGCTGTCCGTTAGAAGTTCTGCAAGACCTGGCCTGCCGACCGGTCGTTCGATTGGGCGTTGGTGATCATCTGCATCTGCATGTCGAACTGACGCGACAGCGAGATCATCGCGACCATCTGCGAGACGGGGTTGACGTTGCTGCCTTCGAGAACGCCGTTCGCCAGCTTCACGTTGGCGTCGACCGGCGCCGCGGCGCCGCCGCGCAGGCGGAACAGCCCGTCGGCGCCGCGCGCCAGGTCGCCCTCGGGCGGGTTGACGAGCTTGATGCGGCCGATGGTGTTGGCGGTGTTCTGCACGCCGGTCTGCGGCACCACGGAAACCGTACCGTCGCGCCCGATCGACGTCTTGCTGTCCGGCGGGATGGTGATCGGCCCGCCGTCGCCCTGCACCGGGATGCCGTTGCGCGTCTGCAGCACGCCGTTGACGTCGAGCTGGAGGCTGCCGTCGCGCGTATAGGCCTCGCTGCCGTCCGGCAGCGCCAGCGCGATCCAGCCCCGCCCCTGCACCGCCACGTCGAGGTTGCGGCCGGTGTAGTTCATCGGGCCTTCCGAAAAGTCCGTATGGGTGCTGGCGTCGGCGACGAAGGCGCGCGTCGGCAGCGTGCCCTGGCCGGGATTGTGCGTCTGCACCTGCACCGCGCGCAGGCGGTGCTCCTCGGCACGGTAGCCGGTCGAGGCGACGTTGGCGAGGTTGTGCGCGACGGCCGCCTGCTGCGCCAGCGTGCTGCTGGCGCCGGTCATTGCGGTGTAGAGCAGGCGGTCCATTCAGCCGGTCCTAACGCAGGTTGGTGATGGTCTGCAGGAGCGAGTCCTGCGTCTTGATGGTCTGCGCGTTGGCCTGGTAGGCGCGCTGGAAGGTGATCATGTCGACCAGTTCCTTGGTCAGGTCGACCGTCGATTCCTCGAGCGCCGAATCCTGCAGCAGGCCGTTCGACGCCGAGCCCGGCGCCCCCACCAGCGGCACGCCCGAGGTGAAGGTCTCCTGCCACTGGTTGCCGCCGATGCTCTGCAGGCCGTTCGGGTTGGTGAAGCGCGCCAGGACGATCTGCGCCATGTTGCGCGTCTGGCCGTTGGTGTAGTTGCCCTGGATGACGCCGTCCTGGCTGACGCTGATCTTGGTCAGGCGGCCGGAGGGATAGCCGTCCTGCGTCAGGCTGTTGACGCCGAAGGCGGTGCCGAACTGCGTCGTCAGCGAATAGTCGAGGCCGCCGTTCTGTGGATCGATGACCAGCGGCGAGCCCGCCTTGTTGGTCGAGCCGACCACGGCCGCGAGGTCGATGCTGAGGCCCGGCGGCGGCGTCAGGCCGCCCTGGCCGTTGTAGTCGACGAGCTTGCCCGAAGTGTCGAAGCTCAGCCTCAAGTCGTCGCCGGAGAGGAAGGCGACGGTCGGATTGGAGCCTGGCGTGGACGTCGGCGCCGCCGTGCCGAAGACGCTGGCCACGGATAACGTGCCGGCGGCGACGGAAACGTTCGAAGCCGTCCCCGTGGTGGCCGACGTGATGATGAGTCCGCCGGACGCGCTCACCGTTGCCGTGGCGACTGCGCTGCCGAAGGCGCCGGCATTGGCGATCGCCGCGTTGATTTCGGCGGCCAGCGTGGTGGCGTCGTATGAGCCGCCGGCGCCGAGTGCCGTTACCGAGTCGCGTATCGTGATCGTCTTGGTCGTGCCGTTGACGGTCAGGTTGAGCGTGCCGCCCGCGTTAACCGTCGCACTCGGATAGGTGATCGCGGTGCCGACCAGCGTGCCCGGCTGGGGACCGAGCGCCGGCGTGGTCCACGGGTCGGAACCGCCGAACGCCGCCGTCGCGTTGGCGACGCCGTCGAGCGCATAGCGGACCCGCCAGTTGGATTGCTGGCTGGCGCCCGAGCCGGTCGTGCCGGCGTAGATGAAATACGTCGACAGCGTGTGCACGTTGCCCAGCGAATCGTAGATCGACATCGAAGTCGACGAGTTGTAGCTCAGGGGATCCGCGGCGCTGAAGCTCTCGTGGCCGGCCGGCGGCAGCGTCGCGCGCGCATCGAGGTTGACCGCGATCGCGCCTTTCGTCGTCACCTGCGGCTGCAGGTCGGTCGGGTCGATGAAGATGCTGGAGGGCGTCGTCGAGTTGATGACGCCGAGCGAGTTGGTCGTGTAGCTGGCCGGATAACCCGTCACGTTCAAGCCGTCGGCGTTCACCAGGTAGCCGTTCTTGTCGAGCTGGAACTGCCCGTTGCGCGTGTAGGACAGCGCGCCGCTGGCGTCGGACATGACGAAGAAGCCGTTGCCGTTGATGGCGACGTCGAGCGCGTTGCTGGTGCTGGTGATGTTGCCCTGGCTGAACTGCTGCGCGACGGCGCTGATGCGGTTGCCGATGCCGACCTGGCTGGCGCCGCCGGCGCCGGACAGGCTCGCCGCGAAGACGTCGGCGAACTGCGCGCGCGCCGACTTGAAGCCGATCGTGCCGGAGTTGGAAACGTTGTTGCCGACGACGTCGAGCGCCTTCGACGACGAGTTCAGTCCGCTAAGACCCTGCTGGAAACCCATGCTGCTCTCCCTTCCCTAAACCCGTCGATCAGAACACTTCGCGGACGTCGCTGAAGGCGGCCGTGCCCAGCGAACCGACGTCGAGATTGAACCCCGTGCCGCTGCGCACCACGCTGCTCACCTTGCCGACGCTGAGCGCCGTCGCGCCGACGTCCTTGCTGCCCTGGACCGCCGCGACGGTGAACGTGTAGCTGCCGTCGGCAGCCGTGGTGCCGTTGTCCGTCTTGCCGTCCCAACTGAACATATTGGTACCGGCGTCGGCGCTCCCCAAGCTTAGGGTGCGCACCGCCAGGCCGCTGGAATTCTTGACCGTGACCGTCACCTTGTCGGCGGCGCCGGCCAGGTCGAAACCGGCATAGGACGTGGCTCCGCCGGACATCGGAATGCCGTTGCCCGGCACCAGCACGGCGCGCCCGACCAGCGCGGCGGCCTGCAACGCCTGCGAATCCTGCGTGTTGCCCAGCATCGTCTGCAGGGTCGTATTGAGCTGCTGGATACCCTGAAGGCTGCTGATCTGCGCCAATTGCGACGTCATCTGGGAATTGTCCAGCGGATTGAGCGGATCCTGGTTCTGCAACTGCGTGGTCAGCAGCTTGAGGAACTGGTTCTGGATTCCGGCCGCGCCGCCGTCGCTCGACGATGAAGCGCTGCTGGTTGACGCGCCGTTCTTGCTGCCATTGAGCGCCGCCCAGATCGCCTGCGACTGGGAGTTGCTCGAAACGTTGCTAGTGCTGGTGCTCATGGCTGTCTATCCTCATTGTCCGATCGTCAGGGTTTTCAGGAGCAGGGTCTTCGTCGTGTTCATGACGTCCGCATTGGTCTGGTAGGCGCGCGACGCCGAAATCATGTTGACCATCTCGTCGACCGCGTTCACGTTCGGCATGTTCACGTAGCCGTCGGCATTGGCCGCCGGGTTCTTGGGGTCGTAGATCGTGCGGAACGGCGCGCTGCTCTCGACGACCTGCGTGACGCGCACGCCGATACCGCCGCCTTCGACGGGCGTCGCCATGAACACGACCTGCTTGGCGCGGTAGGGCTGGCCGTCGGCGCCGACGACGCTGTCGGCGTTCGCCAGGTTGCTGGCGACGGCATTCAGCCGCGCGGATTGGGCGGTGAGCGCGGAGCCGGCGATGCCGAAGATGTTGAATACGCTCATGTCACTGGCCCGGCTGCAGCGCCATGTTCATCTCTTGGAACTGGCCGCGCACGAAGGTGACGAGAGCCTCCGTCTGCACGGCGTTCTCGGCGAAGGCGCTGCGCTCGACGTCCATGTTCACGGTGTTGCCGTCGACGGCGCCCTGATATTCCGTCCGATACTGGACGGCGGCGCCGTAGCGGTTGCCGTCGGCGCCCGGGAGATGTCGGGCGGAGGTGCGCGACAGCTGCAGATCGCCTTGCGTCCGCCCCGCCATCGTGTCGGCCAGCGCGGACTTGAAGTCGATGTCGCGCGCCTTGAAATGCGGCGTATCGGCGTTGGCGATGTTCGAAGCGAGCAGTTCCTGCCGATAGCTCCTCAGATTCAGGGCGTTCCGGTTGAAACTCAGTTCGCGGTCGAGACGATCCAGCATAAGCGGCCTCAGGTTGTTCTTCTGGGCACCGTTATGCAGTATCCGTGCCAAATAGCCTGGAGCGCCTGGCAAGGGCTTTCATGACGCGGTGCTCTGCACCGGATGCGGCAAACGGCAAGCCGGCGCGGCAATTCTTGCCTCGCCCCCGACGCTTGCCACGGCCCGTGCGGCGTGCTTGAATCCGGGCGCCATGATTCGCCTCCTCGCGCTCGCGCTCGCCATGCTCCTCGCCGCTCCCGGTTTTGCGCGCCAGGACCCCGCGCCGGTCAGGAAAGCGGTCGAGGACTACCTGCGCATCCAGACCAAGGGGCTTCCGGGGCAAGTGAACTTCAGCGTCGGCGCGATCGATCCCAACAACAACCTGGCGCCCTGCGCCGCGTTCGACGCCGGCCAGCCCCCCGGCGCCCGCGCCTGGGGACATACCAACGTCATTGTGCGATGCGCTCAGGAAGGCGGCTGGAGCGTGTTCGTTCCCGTGACCATCCGGGTGGTCGCGGATTACGTCGTGACCGGCCGTCCCCTGGTCCAGGGCCAGGTCGTCACCGAAGCCGATCTGGCCCGGCAGACCGGCGACCTATCCGAACTGCCGACCGGCATCCTGACCGACCAGCGCCAAGCCGTCGGCCGCACCGCCGCCGTGTCCATCCCGGCCGGGCGGCCGCTGCGAATGGACATGCTGCGGCAGCCGCTGGCGATCCAGCAGGGCCAGAGCGTCAAGGTCGTTTCCAAGGGGCCGGGATTCCTGGTGACGAACGAGGGACGGGCACTCAACAATGCCGCCGACGGTCAAATCGCGCAGGTGCGGCTCGGCAATGGCCAGGTCGTCAGCGGCATCGCCCGCAACGGCGGTGCGGTCGAAGTCGGATATTGACGGCATCTCGAGGCAACTGCTGTACAATCATGGCGTTGTCGCGATTTCGGCTCAAGTTTCGGCGCAGGCTTCCGTAAACGAAGACAGTGGCCCTAGGCGGAAAGGAATCAAACCGTGAAGATCAGTAGTACCGTTTCCCCCCTCGGAAGCGCTACGAACGACACTCGCACCCGTTCGTCGACGGGCGCGAAGCGCGGCTCCACCCCTCCTGCGGACACCGAGGTGAGCCTGTCCTCGCTCTCCAGCAAGTTGCAGGAAATCCAGGCCAACGTATCCGACGCTCCCGTCGATGCGCAGCGCGTCGCCGAGATCAAGCAGGCGATCGCCGAAGGCCGCTTCAAGATCAATCCCGAGCGCATCGCCGACGGCCTGCTGAGCAGCGTTCGCGACTTGCTGGCCAAGAACTCCTGACCACCGGACCGAAGCACGTGCAGCCGGCCGTCTCATTGGCCGACCTGCTTGCCGCCGAAACGCGGGAAGCAGGAGCCTTCATCGAACTGCTGCGCGAGGAGCAGAAGCTGCTCGCCGCCTCCGGCAACGCCGATGCGCTGCTGCCGATCGCCGAGCGCAAATCCGAGTTCGCCGGGCGCCTGCGCGCGATCGGCGAGCAGCGCGAACAATATCTCTCAGCCCATCATTGCAAGCCGGGACGCGAAGGCGTCGAGGCTTATCTCGCCGCCGCTCCCGAAGGCAAGACGCTGCAGCCGCAGTGGCAACGGCTGCTCGCCCTGGCGAAGGAAGCGCGGGCCCTCAACGAGACCAACGGCAAGCTGATCGCGATCCACTGGCAGCACAACCAGAAGGCCCTGGCGGCCTTGATGTCGGCCACGGACGGCGCCATGGTGTATGGTCCCGATGGCCAGCAGGTGGGCGGCGGCGGCCGCCGCTTTCTCAGCAGCGCCTGATATCAGCGCGGCCGCAGGGAGGCGGCGGGCGCCGGAGCCGCCGCAGCCGACTGCGCGGCCGGTGCGGCACCCTCAGCCGGCGCCGGGCCTTCCTCTTCCACCTTCAATTCCGCAGGCACGTCCTCGGGGCGCGACTCGATCAGGATCGCGACGCGGCGATTGCGCTGGCGCCCCTCGGGCGTAGTGTTGCCGGCCACCGGCCGCTGATCGGCGTAGCCGGCGACCGTCAGCCGCTTGGCATCGACTCCGGCATCGATGAACAGGCGCACCACGCTGGACGCGCGCACGCCGGAGAGCTCCCAGTTCGACGGGAACTGCGGCGTGCTGATCGGCGTGTTGTCGGTGTGGCCCTCGACGGTGATGGGGAACTCGGTCGGCGCCAGGATCTGCGCCACCGCGAACAGCGCGCGCACGGCGCCGACGTCGAGGCGCGCCTCGCCGGGCGCGAACAGGACATTGGCGTTGATGTCGATGGTGATGCCCAGCGCGCCTTCGGTGATGCGCACCTGCCCTTCCTTCACCAGCGGCGCCAGCGCCTCGGCCACGTCCTTGGCCATCTTGCGCAGGGTGTCCCGCTTCTGGCGCGTCTTTTCGTCGGTCTTGATGGTCGGCTTGATCGAGCGGATCGGCACCGCGATCGGCTTGGGCGCCGCCGGATTGATCGCCTCGAAAGTGCCCGCCGCGCTGCCGGGAACGTTCTTGAACGCCGAAGCCAGCGTATCGGAGAGGATGCGGTACTTGCCTTCGTTGACCTGCGAGATCGCGTACATCACGACGAAGAACGCGAACATCAGCGTGATGAAGTCGGCGTAGGAGACGAGCCAGCGTTCGTGGTTCTCGTGCTCCTCCTCGTGCCGACGGCGATTCTTCACAGCAGGTAGCCTTGCAGGCGGCTTTCGATGATGCGGGGGTTGTCCCCATTGGCGATGCCGACCAGGCCGTCGACGAACATCTCGCGCATCGTCACCAGGCGCGCGATGTTGGCGATCAGCTTCTTGCCGATGGGGAGGAAGATCAGGTTGGCGGAGCCGACGCCGTAGATCGTGGCGACGAAGGCCACGGCGATGCCGGCGCCGAGCTTCGAAGGATCGGAGAGGTTCTCCATCACGTGGATCAGGCCCATCACCGCGCCGAGAATGCCGATGGTCGGCGCGTAGCCGCCGGCCGATTCCCAGATCTTGGCGGCCGCCTTCATCTGCGACTCGTAGGCGACGATCTCGACGTCCAGCACCTCGCGCATGCGTTCCGGCTCGGCGCCGTCGACCAGCAGCTGCAGCCCCTTGCTCATGAACGGATCCTTGAGGAAGTTGACCTGCGCCTCCAACGCCAGCAGACCCTCCTTGCGCGCGATGTGGCTCCAGCGGCTGACCTGGTCGATCATCTGCGCCGAGGAGATCACCGGCGGCAGCATCACCCACTTGACCATCTTCACGCCGGCGAAGAAGACGCGCATCGGGGCGCCCAGCAAGGTGGCGCCTATCGTCCCGCCGAAGACGATCAGGAAGGCCGTCGGCTGGATCAATGCGTCGATGTGGCCGCCCTCGAGCAACTGTCCGCCGACGATGGCGACGATGCCGAGAGTCAGACCGATCAGGCTGATGATGTCCATGAGTCCCGTCCCTTATGCCGCCCGCCTCGAGCGGGTCTTCTTCAACGGCTTGTCTTCGCCGGTGACGGCCGCGCGCAATCGCGCGATGGCCTGGCTGTGCAACTGGCAGACGCGCGATTCCGTCACGTTCAGCACTTCGCCGATCTCGCGCAGGTTCAATTCCTCTTCGTAGTAGAGCGCCATCACCATCTGCTCGCGCTCGGGCAGGTGCTCGATCGCCTTGATCAGGGCGTCGCGCATGCCGGCATCCTCCAGCGCCGCCAGCGGATCGGGGGTGGCCGCCGCGAAGTTGCGGTCGAGGTACTGCTCGTCGTCGCTGCCGAGGTCTTCGATGTAGATCAGCTGATGGCCGCGGGCTTCCTGCAGCAGGGTCTGGTAGTCGGCCAGCGCCATGCCCAGCGCGGCAGCCAGTTCGGTCTCGGTCGGCGGCCGGCCGTGCAGGTGTTCGAGCTGCTGGATCGCGGTTTCGACGCGGCGCATTTCGCGCCGCACGCCGCGCGGCAGCCAGTCGTTCTCGCGCAGCCCGTCGAGCATGGCGCCGCGGATGCGCTGCACGGCGTAGGTCTCGAATTGGGCGCCCATGCCCTCCTCGAAGCGTCCCATGGCGTCGAGCAAACCGAGCATGCCGTTCTGCACCAGATCCTCCACTTGGACGCTCGCCGGCAGTTTCGCCATCAGATGATAGGCAATCCGCTTGACCAGCGGAGCATATTGAACGACGCGCTGTTCCTTGGTGAGACCATCTTCGGCTGAGTACATCGACAGTAGGAAAAAAGCCCGCCCGTGAGGGCACCTACTATACCATCAGGCTCTTTTCGGGGCGCGCTGCCGGCGCCTCCCCGGCAAATCCATCGGCATAAGACGCATCGAAGGCGGGAGGCAGGCGCGTCGCCAGCGCGTCGGCCAGATGCGCGGTGATCGGCGTCGCCGCGGTGCCGAGGAAATCCAGGCGCACGCCGAGATGATCGCGCGCCAGGCGCTTCATGTTGCCGAAGATGGCGCGCGCATCGTCCTGCGAGCGCGCGCGCGTGATGACGATCTGAAAGCTGCCGCGGCCGCCGCGCGCCGCCGCCAGCTGCTTGATCAGTGCGTAGGCGTGCGTGATCGCGCTGCTCTGCGCCGCGACGACCACCGCGAGATGCCGGGCGGCGAGGGCGAGCGCGGACAGCTGGCCGCCGCGCCGCGCCGCGCAGTCGATGAGCACGAAAGCGGCGTCGCCCTGCAGCTCCGCCATGCAGCCGGCGAGCCTCGAGCGGTGCAGGACGTCGGCGACATGGAGCTCGCGTGCCGCGCGTGCCGCGGGAAAGATGCGGATCAGCGGCGCCGCCTGGATCGCCACCTGGCGCAGCGGGCGATCTCCGGCGACGGCGTCCATCAGGTCGTAGCGCGCGGCGAGCCCGAACGCGGAGATCGCGTTGTGCGGCGCCGGATTCTCGTCGATCACCGCCACGCCGTGGCCGCCGGCGGCCAGCGCGGCCGCCGTCTGCACCAGCAGCGTCGTGCGCCCGCTCGATTCTCGCCCGGAGGCAAAAGCCACCACCTGCGTCGTGCGCGAGCCGAACAGCCGGCGCAGGCCCGCCGCCTGGTCGCCCGACAGGTCGATGTTCGCCGCTTCAGGCACGCCGCGCCTCCCGCGGCTCGACTTCGTGCGGCGACAGCACCAGGCCGACCTCGTCCTCGTTCAGGCGATGCGGCGAGGCCGCCGCCGGCTGCTTGAAGGCGCGATGCAGCAGGTAGTTGCGGTTCGGCAGGTGCAGGTCTTCCGGCACCCGCTGGCCGTTCGCGACATACGAGAGCAGCAGGCCGTGGCGCACCGCGGCGTCCAGCACCGGCGCCAGCGACGCCGCCTCGTCGACCTTGGTCAGGATGCAGCCCGCGAGATTCTCGCCGGCGTAGGAGCGGATCACGTCGTCGAGGGTGTCGCCGCGGACGGTGGAGTTGAGCAGCAGCAGCCGATTGACCTCGCCGGCGCGCATCAGCATCGCCGCCTGCTCAGCCACCATGCGATCGCGCTGGCTCATGCCCACCGTGTCGATGAGCACCATGTGCTTGTCGCGCAGGTCGGAAAGGGTGCGGCGCAGGTCTTCGCCGTCGCGGACGATATGGACGGGAACGCCGAGGATGCGGCCGTAAATGCGCAGCTGCTCGTGCGCGCCGATGCGGTAGCTGTCGGTCGTCAGCAGCGCCAGGCGGTCGGCGCCATAGCGCACGACGCAGCGCGCCGCCAGCTTGGCCGTGGTCGTCGTCTTGCCGACGCCCGTCGGGCCGACCACGGCGAAGATGCCGCCGCGGTCGATGATGTCGTTTTCGTTGGTCAGCGTGCGCAGCCGCCGGTTCACCGCGCTCTTCAGCCACTTGCGCCCCTCGTCGGGCGACAGCTCGCCGGGCATCTCCTCCGTCAGCTTGCGGGCGAGCACGCCGGAGAAGCCGGCTTCCAGCATCTCGGCGAGCAGCAGCGCCTTGGCCGGCGTCTGGCGCGACAGCTCGCCCCAGGCGAAGCCCGCCAGCTGTCGCTCCAGCATCGCCTTGATGTTCTGCATCTCGGTCATCAGCTGCGCCACCTGCGCATCGGCGGGCGCCGGCGGCGCCGGTTCGGCGGCTTCCCTGAGCTTGGCCGCCACCTGGGCCGCCGACGGCACGCGCTCCTCGGCGCGCGGCGGCGGCGGCCGCAGCGCCGTCTGCGGGGCCTTGGCAGCCGGTGCGGCTGCCGGGGCCGGAGCCGGCTGGACCACCGGCGGCTGCCACGCCTGGAAGGGCTGCTGGCGCGCCTTGGCGGACAGGCTCACCGTGTAATCGTCGTCGAGCGCCGGTGCGCGCGGCGGCGCGGCGGGACGCGGCGCCGGGCTGCGCGGCTCCTGGCGCAGCGGCGGCACCGCGACGCGCTGCGGCGCCGGCTGCTGCGACAGCGCGTTGAGGCTGTCGGACGACATCGCCATGATCTCGACGCCGCCATCCACCGCGCGGTTCGACATCACCACGGCATCCGGACCGAGATCGGCCTTCACGCGTTTCAGGCACTCCCTGGCGGTTTCGGCGAAATAGCGTCTTACGGTCATGTCGGACCCTTCGTGTCAGGCGTTGTGGTCATGGTTTGGCCCCGATGATCGTGCTCACGCGGATCGTCCGGGTTTCGGGTATCTCGGCGTTGGCCAGCACCTTGAGGCTGGGCGCGCCGCGGCGCAGGAAGCGCGACAGCAGCCAGCGCAGGTTGCCCGGCACCAGCAGCACCGCCGGCAGGCCCGCTTCCTCCTGGCGCCGCGCCGCCGCGGCGGTCTCGCGCAGCAGCGTGTCGGCGAGCCCGGGCTCGATGCCCGAGGCTTCGGCACCCGCGCCGCCCTGCACGGCCTGCGACAGGATGCGCTCGAGGCCGGGATCCAGCGCCATGACCTGCATCTCCCCGGTGCCGGGGAACAACTGCTGGACGATGGCGCGGCCCAGCGCGATGCGCACCTGGGCGGTGAGTTCGGCCGGATCCTGGGTGCGCGCGGCGTGCTCGGCGAGCGTCTCGACGATGGTGCGCATGTCGCGGATGTTGACGCCTTCCTCGAGCAGGTTCTGCAGCACGCGCTGCACGATCGAGAGCGAGAGCAGCTTGGGCACCAGATCCTCGATGAGCTTGGGCGCGTCCTTGGCGATGTGGTCGAGCAGCGCCTGGGTCTCCTGGCGGCCGAGCAGCTCGGCGGCGTGCGAGAGGATGACGTGGTTCAGGTGCGTCGCCACCACGGTGCCAGCGTCCACCACCGTGTAGCCGAAGACGTGGGCCTGGTCGCGCTGCGAGGCGTCGATCCAGACCGCCGGCAGGCCGAAGGCCGGATCGGTGGTCGGGTTGCCCGGCAGCTGGCCGCTGACGCGGCCCGGATTGATCGCGAGATACATGCCCGGAAAGGACTCGCCGGTCCCGGCCTCGACGCCCTTCAGCGTGATGCGGTAGGCGTTGGGCTTGAGCTCGAGATTGTCGCGGATGTGCACGGGCGCCGTGAGGAAGCCGATCTCCTGCGCGAACTTCTTGCGCAGCCCGCGGATGCGCTTCAACAGGTCGCCGTCCTGTCCCTTGTCCACCATCGGGATCAGCCGGTAGCCGACCTCGAGGCCGAGCACGTCGACGGGCGCCACGTCCGACCACGAGGCTTCCTGGGCCTCGGCCGGCGCGGCGGCCGGCGCCGCCGGCCCCTGGGCCTTGGCCTCCTCGACCGCCTTGTGCTTGAGGCTCCAGTACGCCAGCCAGCCGATCGCGCCGGCCAGCAGCAGGAAGACGAAGTTCGGCATGCCGGGGATGATGCCCAGGACGGCGAGGATCGACGCGGTCAGCACCAGCACCGTGGGATTGCCGAACACCTGGCGGATGAACTGCGAGCCGATGTCTTCCGCGTCCTCGCCGACGCGCGTCACCACCAGGCCGGCGGCGGTCGAGATGATCAGCGCCGGAATCTGCGCGACGAGGCCGTCGCCGATGGTCAGCAGCGTGTAGTGGCGGGCCGCGGCGCCGACGTCCATGTCGTGCTGGACGACGCCGACGATCAGGCCGCCGACGATGTTGATCAGCAGTATCAGGATGCCGGCGACGGCGTCGCCGCGCACGAACTTCGAGGCACCGTCCATCGAGCCGTAGAAGTCGGCTTCCTGCGCGATCATGGAGCGGCGCTTGCGCGCCTCGTCCTCGCCGATGAGGCCGGCGTTGAGGTCGGCGTCGATCGCCATCTGCTTGCCCGGCATGGCGTCCAGGGTGAAGCGCGCGCCGACTTCGGCGATGCGGCCGGCGCCCTTGGTGATGACGACGAAGTTGATGACGGTCAGGATGATGAACACGACGATGCCGACCGCGTAGTTGCCGCCGACCAGGAACTGGCCGAAGGCCTCGATGACCTTGCCCGCGGCGTCCGGCCCGGTATGGCCGCGCAGCAGGACGATGCGTGCCGAGGCGACGTTGAGCGAGAGCCGCAGCAGCGTCGTCACCAGCAGCACCGTCGGGAACACCGAGAAGTCGAGCGGCTTCACCGTGTACATCGCGACCAGCATCACCATCACCGACAGCGCGATGTTGAAGGTGAAGAAGACGTCGAGCGCGAACGACGGCAGCGGCAGCACCATCATCGACAGGATGAGGATGATCAGCGCGGGCGCCGCCAGCGCCTTGAGGTTGCCGCGGTTCAGCAGCCCCTGGAACGAGAGCGTGCCGTTCATTCAGCGGCTCCCGGGTCCATGCCTTCGGGCACGGCGATCGCCGCCGGGAGCTGCGGCGGCAGCAGCTTGCCGCCGCCGGCGAGGAACTGGTTGAGCTGGTAGACGTAGGCCATGACCTCGGCCACCGCGGTGTAGAGCGTCGCCGGAATCTGGTCGCCGAGCTCGGCGTGCCGGTAGAGCGCACGCGCCAGCGGCGGCGCCTCGATCACCGGCACCGAGTTCTCCTCGGCCAGTTCGCGGATCTTCAGCGCGATCATGTTCATGCCCTTGGCCACCACCTGCGGCGCCGCCATGTCGCCTTCGTACTTGAGCGCCACGGCGAAGTGGCTCGGGTTGGTCACCACCACCTGTGCCTTCGGCACTTCGGCCATCATGCGCCGGCGCGCCATCTCGCGCTGCTGGCTGCGGATGCGCGCCTTGAGCTGCGGATCGCCTTCCATTTCCTTGTTTTCCTGCTTGACCTCTTCCTTGGTCATCTTCAGGCGCGAATAGTATTGCCAGAGCTGGAACGGCACGTCGAGTGCGGCGATGATGGCGAGGCCGCCGAGCAAAGCGGCGGAGGCGAACAGCAGCATGTGTCCGGTCGAGGCCATCGCCGCGTCCACCTGCTGCCCGATCAGCGCGAACAGCTCGTCCTGCTCGTGGCGCACCACCCACCAGATGATGCCGCCGATCAGCAGCGACTTCAGGATCGCCTTGACCAGCTCGCCGACGGTCTGCATCGAGAACATGCGCTTGAAGCCGGCGACCGGATCGAGGCGGGCGAGATTCAGCGTCAGCGCCGACGCCGAGAACACCCAGCCGCCCATCAGGAACGGGGTCAGCAGCACCGCCAGGACGGTCAGCACGAAGATCGGCGCGATCAGCATCAAGGCCTCCCACGACAGCTCCAGGAAGACGTTGCCCATCGCCTTCGTGTCGAAGCCGGCATCCCGTCCGAACGTCAGGCCGTGGCGCATGATTCCCCCGGCGTGCAACGACATCCAGGAGCCGAGCGACCACATGCCGGCAACCGCCGAAGCCATGACGAGAAAGGCCATCAGTTCGCGCGATTGCGGAACGTTGCCTTCCTCACGGGCCTTCTCGATTCGCCGTGAAGTCGCTGATTCTGTTCGTTCGAGGTCGCTGTCTTCAGCCAAGGGCATACCCCTCCATGCCGGCAATTATTGCCGCCCGCATCAAGGGGAAAGCCGGGAAACAGGGCTGGTATTCAGCCCTTATTTGAGCTGGCGGACACCAAGTCCGCCAAAGCGCACGAAAGGCTCGTTGTTGGGCCCTTTGCGATGGCGGCCGCAGGCCGCCGTCGGTGCGGGAAATTACGCCGCGATCGCCTCGGGCACGATGAAGACCGAGCGCGGGACGCCGCGGCCTTCGCCGAGCCCCTGCATGAGTTCCTTCATGTCGAGGATCAGCACGATCTGGCCGTTGGACAGCGTCGTCACGCCCGCCACGCCCTTGGGACGGAAGTCCTCGAGCGACTTGATCACCGCGTCCTCGCGGCCCATGAAGCCGTCGATGGCGAGGATGAAGGTGTGCTCGGCCGTCTGCATGAGAACGCCGTACTGCGCAATGTCCACCGGCTGCCAGCCGAGCAGGTAATGCAGCGGATAGATCGGCATCACCTCGCCGCGCACCACCATGGTGGCGCGGCCGCCGACTTCCTGCACCTGGCCGACGTCGATCGGCAGGATCTCGCGCACCATCGACAGCGGCACGGCGAACGGCTGGTTGCCGAGCTGGACGAGCAGCACCGGCAGGATCGCCAGCGTCAGCGGCAGCGAGATGACGAAGGTCGAGCCCTTGCCGGCCGACGACTTGATCTCGATCGAGCCGTTGAGCTTGGCGATGTTGGTCTTGACGACGTCCATGCCGACGCCGCGGCCGGACACGTCGGACGCCACTTCCTTGGTCGAGAAGCCCGGCAGGAAGATCAGATTGAAGCTCTGCCGCTCGTCCATGGTGTTGGCCTCTTCATCGGTGATGAGGCCTTTCTGCAGCGCCTTGGCGCGCAGCTTCTCGGGGTTCATGCCGCGACCGTCGTCGCCGATGATCAGCACGATGTGGTCGCCTTCCTGGCGCGCCTCGAGGCGCACCGGCGCCTTCTCGGGCTTGCCGGCGATGCGGCGCTCCTCGATCGTCTCGACGCCGTGGTCGACCGCGTTGCGGATCAGGTGGATGATCGGATCGGACAAGTCCTCGATCATCGTCTTGTCGATCTCGGTGTCCTCGCCGACCAGCACCAGCTCGACGTCCTTGCCGAGGCTGCACGCCAGGTCGCGGGCGATGCGCGGATACTTCTGGAACAGCCGGCCGATCGGCTGCATGCGGGTCTTCATCACCGCGTTCTGCAGGTCGGACACCAGGAGGTCGAGCTGGCTCACGGCCTGGTCGAGCGCGTGCAGCGTGTCGGTATCGGAACGGCCGTTGAGGATGTCCGAGCGCAGCGACGTCAGCCGGTTCTTGGTCAGTCCGATTTCGCCCGAGAGGTTCAGCACCTGGTCGAGGCGCGAGGTGTCGACGCGGATCGAGTTGTCGCGCGTCTTTTCCTCGGGCCGGCGGCCTCCGGCCGGTCCCTGGTAGCCGGGCTTGTCGCTGGCGCGGCGGCCGACCGCCTGCTTGATGATGTCGTCCGGCGACTTGCCCGCCACGTCGGTGTGCATCGCAGCCTCGGGCACGGAGGGAGCGGCCGCCGGCGTCGCAGCGGGCACCGCGCCCGTCACGGCGTTGTAGAGGTTGTCCCAGTTGGGGCCGCCGGCGGGAGCCGCCGCGGCCGCCGCGGCCGGCGCGGGGGCCGGCACGGCGGGCGCGGCGGCGGCCGGCGCGCCCGCCAGCTCGCCGGCGATGGCCGCCTTCAGATGGGCGATCAGGTCCGCGTCCGCGGGCGGCGGCTGCACGCCGCGCTCGAGGTAGCCGAACATGTCGCGCACGACGGCCGTGGCGGCGAGGATGCTGTCCATGACCTCCTTGGTCAGTACCAGCTCGCCGTTGCGCAGCTTGTCGAACAGGTTCTCCGTCAGGTGGCAGAGGGTGACGAGCTCGGTCGCGTTGAGGAAGCCGGCGCCGCCCTTGATCGTATGGAAGCCGCGGAAGATGTCGTTGAGCAGCTTGCGGTCGTCGGGCGCATGCTCGAGGTCGATGAGCATGTTGTCGACGCCCGAAAGCAGGTCGGTGGCCTCCACCAGGAAATCCTGCAGCAGGTCTTCCATGCCTTGAAAATCGCTCATGCCATCTTCCTTTCCGTATTTTCATGGGCGATTTCAGCGCAGGCTGATGCGCGCGGAGCGCGCGTTATGCCGTAACTAAAATCGCTCATGCCATCTTCCTTTCTAGAAGCCGAGGCTCTCGAGCAGGTCGTCCACCTGCGCCTGGCTCGTCACCACGTCGGTACGGCCTTCCGCGTTGACCACCGGGCCGTTCATCAGGCTTTCCGGCGCCGCGGCCTTGCGCTCTTCCGGCATCACCTCGATCAGCACCTTCAGCAGCTGGCCTTCGAGGCTCTGCACGGTCTCGACGATCTTCTTGATCACCTGGCCGGTCAGGTCCTGGAAGTCCTGCGCCATCATGATCTCGGTCAGTTGCGCGTTGGTGGTCTTGATCTTCGCCGGCGCCGCCGTGAAGAAGGCGCGCGAATCGGCGGCCAGCACCTTGAATTCCTCGACCGAGAGCTGGTTGGCGAACATCCGCTCCCAGCGCGCGCCGAGCGTCTCGGACTCCGTCAGCAGGCGGTCCTGCAGCGGCTTGGCGATGTCGGTCGCGTTGAGCACGCGGCTCGCCGCCTGCTCGGTCATCTGCGCGATGTAGGCGAGGCGTTCGCGCGCATCCGGGATGCGGTTGGCCGAATCCTGGAGCATCCGGTCGTAGCCCAGTTCGCGCAGCGAGTCGTGCAGCAGGCGCGCCATGTGGCCGATGCGGTTGTACGCCAGGTCCTGCGGCGAGCCCGTCTCGGCGGCCGCGGCGGCAGGCGCCGCCACCTGTTCCGAAACGGAATCGAACAGCGCCTGCAGTTCGTCGGAGTCGCCCGCAGCGCCGGCCTGCCGGCGCACCGGTTCGGGAGCCGGCGCGGGTGCGGGCGGCGTGGCGGCGATGCTGTCGAACAAGGCCTGCAGGTCTTCGGAGTCGCCGGATTCGTCGAAGTTAACGGGTTTGACCATTCTCGCTGTCTCGTCTGGGACGGGCTCACGCGCCCATCTTGTCGAATATCTTCACCATCTTCTCGTTCAGCGTCGCCGCCGTGAACGGCTTGACGATGTAGCCGGAAGCGCCGGCCTGCGCGGCCGCGATGATGTTCTCCTTCTTCGCCTCGGCGGTGATCATCAGCACCGGCAAATGCTTGAGGCCCGGGTCGGCGCGCACACTCTGCAGCAGCGTCAGCCCGTCCATGTTCGGCATGTTCCAGTCGGTGATGACGAAATCGATGCCGCCGGCCGACTTGAGCCGTTGCAGCGCGACGGCGCCGTCTTCGGCCTCCTCGACGTTGGTGAAGCCCAACTCCTTGAGAAGGTTGCGCACGATGCGGCGCATCGTCGAGAAGTCGTCGACGACGAGGAATCTTATTTTGCTGGGGTCGACAGCCATTTATCGCTCCGCCTCCATCATTCTCTGTGGGATCGCGCCAGCAGCGGCCGCAGCGTCTCGGCCAGCGCCTCGGCGTCGAACTTGGCGACGTAGGCATCGACGCCGACGGCCTTGCCCATCGAGCGGTTCGCTTCCGACGACAGCGAAGAGTGCATCACCACCGGGATGCCGTCGAAGCGCTGGTCCGACTTGATGTTCTTGGTCAGCACGTAGCCGTCCATCTCGGGCATCTCGGCGTCGACCATGATCAGGCTGACTTCGTCGCGCAGGTCGCGCTTCGATTGCTGGCTGTGGGCCGCCATGCCGGAAAGGCGCGTCCACGCCTCCAGCCCGTTCAGCGCGTGCTTGTGCTTGACGCCCAGCTTGTCGAGCACCTCGGCGATCTTCTTGCGCGCCACCGACGAGTCGTCGACGAAGAACACGTTGTGGTCCTCCGCGGCTTCGGCACGCTCGATCTGCGGGATGATGGCCTCGCCGAAGGTGTTCGCCATGATCTGCTCGACGTCGACGATCGACACCAGCTTGCCGTCGGGCAGCTCGGTGATCGCCGTGATGTAGGCGTGCGAGCCGCTGGTCACCGATTCCGGCGCGCGCACGCGGTCCCATTCGACGCGGATGATGCGGTCGACGCCGTGCACCAGGAAGCCCAGCGTGCGCTTGCTGTATTCCGTCACCATCATCGAGCTGCCCAGCTCGCCGGGCGCGTCGGACAGGCCCATGACCTTGGACAGCGAGACGCAGGGAATGACGTTGCCGCGCAGGCTGATCAGGCCCTCCACGCCGGCCGGCATGTTGGGCGCCTTGGTGATCGCCGGCGTCTTGCTGACTTCGCGCACCTTGAAGACGTTGATGCCGAAGGTCTCGTGCGTGCCGAGCGAGAACAGCAGGATCTCCATGCGGTTGGAGCCGGCGAGCTTGGTGCGCGCATCGACGGTCTCGAGCAGCGGCGCAGGATTGGTCGAACCGGCGGAGTAGAGCGACTGCGAGCGGGGGGCGTTCATGAAGCGGCTCCTTGCTGTTCAGCGGCGTTCTCGCTTTCGCCTCTCAGCAGCAGGCGCGTCAAGGTTTCTGCCAGGCGCTGGGGCTCGAATTTGGGTACGTATTCGTCGACGCCGACCGACTTGCCGAGCGCCATGTTCGACATCGACGACAGCGACGAATGCATGATGACCGGGATGCCGATCATCCTGGGATCGGACTTGATGTTCTTGGTCAGAATGTAGCCGTCCATTTCCGGCATCTCGACGTCGGTGAGGACGAGCTGCACCATGTCCTTGACCTTGCGGCCGGTCGAGTCGGCGAAGTTCGCGATCTTCTGCAACTCCTCCCACGCCATGCGGCCGTTGATCGTCGCGATGCCCTTGATGCCCAGCACGTCGAGCGTGCGCTCGATCTGGTTGCGCGCGACGGACGAATCGTCCGCGTAGAGGATGGTCAGGTCGCTGCGGTTGAGCGGCTCGATCGCGGTGAACTTGTACTCGTCGTCCTGCTTGGCGGTTTCGGCCAGCACGCGCTCGACGTCGAGCATCATCACCAGCCGGGCATCGGCCAGCTCGGTGACCGCGGTGACCAGGCCGCCGAGATTGGCGGTCAGCATTTCGGGCGGCACGCGCATCTGCGCCCAGTCGAGCCGCAGGATGGTATCGACGGCCTCGACCAGGAAGCCCTGCGTGTGGCCGTTGTATTCGGTGACGATCATGATGTCGCGCGGGCTGTCGGGCTGCATGCCCACGTACTCGGCCAGATCGACCACCGGCACCAGCACCCCGCGCAGGCTGACCATGCCTTTGACCGACGACGGCATGTCGGGCGCCGCGGTAATCGGCGGCGTGCGCATCACCTCGCGCACCTTGAAGACGTTGATGCCGAAAGTCTCGCGGCGCCCGGTGCGATTGTCCACGCCGAGCGAGAACAAGAGGATTTCCAGCTTGTTCGTACCCGCCAGGCGGGTGCGCGCGTCAATGTTCTTCAGCAAATCGGACATATCCGAACCTTTCGCCAGATCTTCTTCCGTTTTAGGAGCGTTCTATGGTACGACAACTTGATTGGGGCACTTTTGCTCGCCGGCGCTGCTGGTCGTGGTTTTAACCGCCAAGGGCGACGGGTAGTCGTCGTCGCTTCGTGTCCCCCGGCGGACAAAGACGATAAGGCGTCCGCCTCCTCCTTTACCTACGCGTCGACGACTACCCGCCACCCTTGGCTCGACGCCCTGCCGTTCTGCTCGCAACTGCGACGACGGTTCCGCGCTCGGGCTGATGGGGTGGTCCGCTGCGCGTAAGTAAAGGAGGAGGCGGACGCCTTATCGTCTTTGTCCGCCGGGGGACATGGAGCGCAGCGGACCACCCCGTCGGCACGAGCGCCGCACCGCCAGTCCAAACGCTACTCCGTGCGATAACCGATCCTGAACCCGCCCCAGTGGCGCCCCTTCACGTAAACCGGCGCCGAAATGTCGTGCATGATCTCGCCGGTGTCGCGCCGGTAGGTCTGCAGCAGGAACGGGATCTCGTGCGCGCCGCAGCGCTTGCCGACCGGATCGGCGAAGATGCGCTTGGTGCGGTTGCCGACGAAGTCCTTCTTCTCGTCGCCGGTCAGCGGCTGGGCGAAGCGGTTGTTGTGCGTGGGGACGTAGCCGCCGCTGTCGCAGGCGATGGAATAGGTCATCTCGGCGTGGCGGCCGAGGATCGACTCCTGGATCGGCGGCAGCAGGCGGTCGCACAGCGCGTCGTAGCGCGTGTGGAACTTGGGCGGCTTGGTGTTGGGAATCGGCTCGTAGTTGCGGTCGAACAGGTCGTCGAGCTTGATGGTGCCGCCGTCCACCGCGGCCTCCAGGGCTTGCGACACCTGGCGCGCGGCCTCCTGCACCATCTGCGGCATCGCCTGGTGGATCTTGCGCGCCTCCTCGCCGGCCTGCCCGAGCTTGAAGACGGTGCCGATCTCCTCGAGATTGGTCGCCAGGTAGTCGAGCTGGTTGGCCTCGGCCAGCGTGCCGCGCGCACCCTCGCTGTTGCGCTCGGCCAACCCCATGATGCTCGTGACGTGTTCCGCGATGGCGCTCGCCTTCTCGCTCTGCTCGGCCATGGAGCGGGCGATGGCGTCCACCTTTTCCATGGTTTCCTGCGCGCCCCGGTTGATCTCGGTCAGCGCCTCGGCCGCCTGTCGCGCCAGTTCGGCGCCGTGGTGCGCCTGGCTCGATCCCTCGCGGATCGAGGCGATCGCGCTCTGGGTCTCGCCCTGGATCGCCGCGATCATCGTGCCGATCTCGGCGGTCGCCGCCGTGGTGCGTTCGGCGAGCTTGCGCACCTCGTCGGCGACGACGGCGAAGCCGCGGCCCTGCTCGCCGGCGCGCGCCGCCTCGATCGCGGCATTGAGCGCCAGCAGGTTGGTCTGGTCGGCGATCTCGTGGATCGTCTTGACGATGCCCGAGATCGCCTCCGAGCGCTGGGCCAGGGCGGCGATCACCTTGGCGGATTCCTCGACCGATTGGGCGATACGCTCGATCTCGGCGGAGGCGGCGCCGACGATCTGCGCGCCGCGCGTCGACTGCTCGCGCGCCGACTGCGCGATATGCGCCGTGCCGTCGGCGTTTTCCGCGACTGCCGCGATGCCGCCGGAAAGCTCGGCCACCGCCTCGGCCGCGCTCTCGGCGGCGGCGTTCTGGTGCTCCGAGCTGTCGACCGTCTTCTTGGCTTCGACGATCAGCTTGTCGGCCGCCTCGGCCACCTGCTGGGCGGTGAACACGATGCGCGTGGCGATGCCCTGGAAGCTGACGATCAGCTCGTTGTAGGCTTGCGCCGTCGCGGCGATGCCGCCGCCCGACGGCACCTCGGCGCGCCGCGACAAGTCGCCGTCGCTGCGCGTCGAAGCGATGGTGTCGCGCAGGCGCTCCAGCGGAACGGCCAGCGAGCGGGCCGCAACCATCGCGGGAACGACGGCGACGGCGAGGCCGACGGCGAGATAGAAGGCGGCGATGCCCCAGTTCGGCGTCGCCCCCGCGAGATAGACGCCGGCAATGCCCGCGGCCGCCACCAGCGCACCCGCGACTCCATGAACGAGCCGCGCTAGGATCGTCACTCTCGACGCCGACATAATCCACCCCCACCCATCGTCTTGTTCCGCCGCCGGCAGAAGCAGCAGCCCGCGGCATTGTTGTCCGTCCCCGCCGCTCGGTCCCGAGCGACTTTAGGTGTTTCGGCGAGCAAAAACAAGAGACCCATGGTCAGATCGCCGCGCCGCCGCCCGTCTCGGCGGCCCGCAC
>DAIDAU010000498.1 GCA_027310465.1 Rhodocyclaceae bacterium | reverse complement strand
GGCATGAGCTGCTCGAATTCGTCGAAGCGCAGCGGCCGGTTGTCCACGGCCGACGGCAGGCGGAAGCCGTATTCCACCAGATTCTCCTTGCGCGCCCGGTCGCCGCGATACATGCCGCCGATCTGCGGGACGGTGACATGGCTCTCGTCGATGAACATGAGCGAGTCGCGCGGCAAATAGTCGATCAGGGTCGGCGGCGGCTCGCCCTGCTGGCGCCCCGACAGATGGCGCGAGTAGTTCTCGATGCCCTTGCAGAAGCCGAGCTGGTCGAGCATCTCGATGTCGAAGCGGGTGCGCTGCTCGATGCGCTGGCACTCGACGAGCTTCTGCTCCTTCTGGAAGAACTCGATGCGCTCGCGCAACTCGGCCTTGATCTTCTCGACCGCCTGGACCACGGTGGCGCGCGGCGTCACGTAGTGGCTCGACGGGAACACCGTGAAGCGGCCGAGCTTCTGCCGCGTGTGGCCGGTGAGCGGATCGAACAGCGTCAGCGATTCGATCTCGTCGTCGAACAGCTCGATGCGGATCGCGCTCTCGGCGTTCTCGGCCGGGAAGACGTCGATGACGTCGCCGCGCACGCGATAGACGCCGCGGCGGAAGTCCATCTCGTTCCTCTCATACTGCATCTCGGTGAGGCGGCGGATCACGGCGCGCTGGTCCATCTTCTCGCCTTCGCGCAGGTGCAGGATCATGCTGTGGTAGTCGACCGGGTCGCCGATGCCGTAGATCGCCGACACGGTGCACACGATCACCACGTCGCGCCGCTCGAGCAGGCTCTTGGTCGCCGACAGCCGCATCTGCTCGATGTGCTCGTTGATCGACGAGTCCTTCTCGATGAAGAGATCGCGCGACGGCACGTAGGCCTCGGGCTGGTAGTAGTCGTAGTAGGAGACGAAGTACTCGACGGCGTTCTCGGGAAAGAACTCGCGGCACTCCGAGTAGAGCTGCGCCGCCAGCGTCTTGTTCGGCGCCAGCACCAGCGCCGGCCGGCCCATGCGCGCGATGACGTGGGCCATCGTGTAGGTCTTGCCGGAGCCCGTCACGCCGAGCAGCGTCTGGAACGAGAGGCCGTCCTGCAGGCCTTCGACCAGCAGGCGGATGGCCTCCGGCTGGTCGCCGGCCGGCGGAAAAGGCTGGTGGAGCCGGAACGGGCTGCCGTCGAAAGTGACGACGCCTTCATTCGGAAAAGGTATGATTTCGCCCATTGATACTGCAGTCGGAAAGCGCGCGCGATCGGTTATTATTGCGCGCTTTTTTCGCCAAAGCCATTCGTTCTCACCCCTCTGGAGTTGCCATGACCGCTTCCCTGTTCGCCGCCGTCGAAATGGCGCCGCGCGATCCGATCCTGGGCCTGACCGAGGCCTACAACGCCGATACCAACCCCAAGAAGGTGAATCTCGGCGTCGGTGTTTACTACGACGACAACGGCAAGGTGCCGCTGCTCGGCGCCGTGAAGGCCGCCGAAAAAGCGCGCCTCGAAGCCATGCCCGCCCGCGGCTACCAGCCGATCGAAGGCCCGGCCGCCTACAACCAGGCCGTGCAGCAGCTGATGTTCGGAAAGGACTCGAAGCTGCTCGCCGATGGCCGCGCCGTGACGGCCGAGTGCCTCGGCGGCACCGGCGCACTCAAGGTCGGCGCCGACTACCTCAAGCGCCTGCTGCCCGCCGCCAAGGTCTACATCTCCGACCCGAGCTGGGAGAACCACCGCGCCCTGTTCGAGTCCGCCGGCTTCGCCGTCGAGACCTACGCCTACTACGACGCCGCCACGCGCGGCGTGAACTTCGCCGGCATGAAGGCGAGTCTCGCGGCCCTGCCCGCCAAGAGCATCGTCGTGCTGCACGCTTGCTGCCACAACCCCACCGGCGCCGACCTCACGGCGGACCAGTGGAAGGAAGTCGTCGGCATCGTGCGCGAGAAGAATCTCGTCGCCTTCATCGACATGGCCTATCAGGGCTTCGCCGACGGCATCCAGCAGGACGCCGTGGCGCTCGACCTGTTCGCCGCCTCCGGCCTGCAGTTCTTCGTCTCCAGTTCCTTCTCCAAGTCGTTCTCGCTCTACGGCGAGCGCGTCGGCGCGCTGACCATCGTCACCGCCAGCAAGGAAGAATCGGCGCGCGTGCTGTCGCAAGTGAAGCGCGTCGTCCGCACCAACTACTCGAACCCGCCGACCCACGGCGGCGCCGTCGTCGCCGCGGCGCTCTCGAACCCCGAGCTGCGCCAGATGTGGGAAGACGAACTCGGCGGCATGCGCGAGCGCATCCGCGCAATGCGCACCGGCCTCGTCGACAAGCTCAAGGCCAAGGGCGTGGCGCAGGACTTCTCGTTCATCGTCAAGCAGCGCGGCATGTTCTCCTACACGGGACTCACCGCGGCGCAGGTCGAGCGCCTGAAGTCGGAGTTCGGCATCTATGCCGTCAGCACCGGCCGCATCTGCCTCGCCGCGCTGAACAACAAGAACATCGACTACGTCGCCGAGGCCATCGCTGCGGTGCTGAAAGCCTAAAAAACGTTTGCAGCGGCGCGACCGTATCGTTATAATTCGCGCCGCTTCAATTCCCCGATAGCTCAGTCGGTAGAGCGCCGGACTGTTAATCCGTAGGTCCCTGGTTCGAGCCCAGGTCGGGGAGCCA
>DAIDAU010000478.1 GCA_027310465.1 Rhodocyclaceae bacterium | reverse complement strand
TTCCTGAGGGGCGCGCCTGTTGTGATATCAGCTGTCGGTCAGTCGCCGCCACCCTTCTTCAAGAGGGGTCCGGCGCCGCTCGCCCAGTTGACCTTTTTTCTCACTCTGTCCGTCGCTTTGCTGTTCATCGACCTGCGCTTCCATACGCTGGAGTGGGTGCGCATCGGCGTCAACGCCGTGATGTGGCCGGCGCAGCGGGTCGCCGCGATGCCGGTCGAAGCGCTCGGCGACGTCGGGCAGTACTTCACCCGCCTGGCGACGCTACAGGCCGAGAACGCCGAATATCGCCGCCGCGAACTCGCCGTGGCCAACCAGCTGCTGCGCCAGGAACATCTCGACGATGAGAACAAGCGGCTGCGCGAACTGCTCGACATGCGCGCCAGGCAGCCCGCCGAGGGCCGTGTCGCCGAAATCCTCTACGCCGCGCGCGACCCGTTCTCGCGCCGCGTGGTGATCGACAAGGGCATGCAGGCCGGCATCGAGCCGGGCGAAGCGGTGATCGACGACATCGGCGTGATCGGCCAGGTGACGCGCGTGTTTCCGCTGACCAGCGAGATCACGCTGCTGACCGACAAGGACCAGGCGATTCCCGTGGAAGTGCAGCGCAACGGCCTGCGCGCCGTGCTCAACGGCGCCGGCGCCGGCATGATGGAACTGCGCTTCCTCGCGGCGAACGCCGACGTCCAGCCGGGCGACGTCCTCGTCACCTCGGGCATCGACGGCATCTATCTCGACGGCCTGCCGGCGGCGAAGGTCATCCGCGTCGACCGCGGCAGCTCCTACGCCTTCGCCCGCATCTATTGCCAGCCGCTGGCCGGCGTCGAGCAGCACGGCCAGGTGCTGGTGCTTGGCAAGCGCATCGACCTGCCGCCGCCGCCCGAGGACGCCTTCGACGACAAGGCCAAGGCGGTCGGCAAGGGCAAGAAGCTCAAGAAGGCCTTGAAGCGATGATCCAGCCCACCCATTCCTCGCGCCGCATCCTGCTGCCCGCGCGCGGCTGGTTCATCTGGCTGTCGCTGTGCCTCGCGCTGTTCCTCAACCTGATCCCCTTCGGGCGCCTGCCCGGCGTACCCGACTGGGTGGCGCTGGTGCTCGCCTTCTGGTGCATCCACCAGCCGCTGCGCATCGGCATGGGCGCCGCCTTCATGCTCGGTCTGGTGATGGACACCGTCGACAGCAGCGTCATGGGGCAGCACGCGCTCGCCTACGTGCCGCTGGCCTTCGCCGCCGGCGGCCTGTCGCGCCGCATCCTCTGGTTCCCGCTCGCCCACCAGGCGCTGCACATGCTGCCGATGCTGCTGGTGGCGCAGATCGTCATGGTCGTCGCGCGCATGGTCGGCGGCGGCGAATTCCCCGGCATCCTCTACTTCCTGTCGAGCTTCGTCGCCGCGGGCCTTTGGTATCCGCTGACCTACGTGCTTCTGCTGCCGCAGTATCAGCCCGTCGAGCGCGACGAGAACAGACCCATCTGATCGCGCGGCGTGGAATTCAAGAACCCCCAGGAAGAGCTCGAGCGTTTCCAAGGCCGCATCGGCTTTGCCGGCGGCTTCGTGCTGTTCTGCTTCGTGCTGCTGTTCGCGCGCTTCGTCTGGCTGCAGATCGTCCAGCACGACTACTACCGGACGCGCGCCGAGGAGAACCGCATCTCGCTGGTGCCGATCGTGCCCAACCGCGGCCTGATCCTCGACCGCAACGGCGTGGTGCTGGCGCGCAACTATTCGGCCTACACGCTGGAGATCACGCCGTCGAAGGCGATGAACATGGACGCGGTGATCGACGACCTGTCGCAGATCGTCGAGATCCAGCCCAAGGACCGCAAGCGCTTCAAGAAGCTGCTCGAGGAAAGCAAGAACTTCGAGTCGCTGCCGGTCCGCACGCGCCTGACCGACGACGAGGTGGCGAAGTTCATCGCGCGCCGCTACCGCTTCCCCGGCGTCGACATCAAGGCGCGGCTGTTCCGCCAATACCCGATGGGCGCCTTCGCCTCGCACCTGCTCGGCTACATCGGCCGCGTGAACGACAACGACCTCGACCGCATCGACGACGAGGACCAGGAGGCCAACTACCGCGGCACCGAGCACTTCGGCAAGACCGGCCTCGAGCAGCACTACGAGTTCGAGCTGCACGGCCAGACCGGCTTCGAGCAGGTGGAGGTCGACGCCGGCGGCCACGCCGTGCGCACGCTGGCCAGCACCGCGCCGATCGCCGGCAACAACCTGACGCTCACGGTCGACGCCAAGCTGCAGGAGGTCGCCGAGAAGGCCTTCGGCGACCGCCGCGGCGCGCTGGTGGCGATCGAGCCTTCGACCGGCGGCATCCTCGCCCTGGTGTCGACCCCCAACTACGACCCGAACCTGTTCGTCGACGGCATCGACCCGTCCAACTGGGACACGCTCAACAACTCGCCCGACAAGCCGCTGGTGAACCGCGCGCTGAACGGCGCCTATCCGCCGGGCTCGACGTTCAAGCCCTACATGGCGCTCGGCGCGCTGACCATCGGCAAGCGCAAGCCCGAGCAGACCATCTTCGATCCCGGCTATTTCGCCTTCGGCAACCACACCTTCCACGACGACAAGAAAGGCGGCCACGGCACCGTCGACATGTACCGCTCGATCGTCGAGTCCTGCGACACCTACTACTACATGCTGGCCAACGACATGGGCATCGACAACATCGCCAACTTCATGCGCCAGTTCGGCTTCGGCCAGCGCACCGGCGTGGACATCGAAGGCGAGTCGGAGGGCGTGCTGCCCTCGCCGGACTGGAAGAAGAAGCGCTTCAAGCGCCCCGAGCAGCAGAAATGGTACGCCGGCGAGACGATCTCGATCGGCATCGGCCAGGGCTACAACGCCTACACGCCGATCCAGCTGGCACAGGCCGTGGCGACGCTCGCCAACAACGGCGTGATGTACCGGCCGCACCTGGTGCGGTACATCACCGACACGCGCAGCGGCGACAAGACCCTGATCGAGCCCAAACCGCTGCGCACCATCCCGCTCAAGCAGGAGAACATCGACATCGTCAAGCGCGCCATGGTCGGCGTGAACAAGGAGGGCACCGGCGCGCGCGCCTTCGCCGGCGCCGAATACGTGTCGGCCGGCAAGACCGGCACGGCGCAGGTGTATTCCCTGAAGGGCGAGAAGTACGCCGAGGGCCACGTCAAGCAGGAGCTGCGCGACCACGCGCTGTTCATCGCCTTCGCACCGGCCGACCAGCCGAAGATCGCGCTCGCCGTCCTGGTCGAGAACGGCGGCTTCGGCGCCCAGGCCGCGGCGCCGATCGCGCGCCAGGTGTTCGACTACTACCTGCTCGGCAAGCTGCCCAAGGACGCGGCGGCCGAGGACGACACCGACGAGGAGGGCGACTGATGCTGCGCCGTTTGTGGCTGCGCCTGGTCGACCCGCTCGACCAGCCGCTCATGATGATCGCGGGCCTGCTGCTGCTGTACGCGCTGATCGTCATCACCAGCGCTTCGCCCGATCGCGTCCCGGCACAGATGCTCAACATGGTGGCGGCACTGTTCTTCATGCGGCTGATGGCGCAGGTGCCGCCGCAGCGGCTGATGCACTTGGCGCTGCCGAGCTACGCCCTGGGCATCCTGCTGCTGGTCGCCGTCGCGCTGTTCGGCGACGTCTCCAAGGGCGCGCAGCGCTGGCTCAACCTCGGCTTCATGCGCGTGCAGCCCTCAGAGCTGATGAAGATCGCCATGCCGCTGATGCTCGCGTGGTACTTCCAGAAGCACGAGGCCATGCTGCGCCTGCGCGACTACGCCGTCGCCACGATCCTGCTGCTCGTGCCGGTGGCCCTGATCGCGCGCCAGCCCGACCTCGGCACCGCGATCCTGGTGCTGGCGGCCGGCTTCTACGTGATCTTCCTCGCCGGCCTGTCGTGGAAGATCCTGGCCGGACTGCTGATCTCGGCGGTCGCCGCCGCGCCGCTGGCCTGGAACTTCCTGCACGACTACCAGCGCGCGCGCATCCTGACGCTGCTCGATCCCGAGAAGGACCCGCTCGGCAAGGGCTTCCACATCATCCAGTCGACGATCGCCATCGGCTCCGGCGGCATCCTCGGCAAGGGCTGGGGCCAGGGCACGCAGGCCCAGCTCGAATTCATTCCCGAGCGCCACACCGACTTCATCTTCGCCGTGCTGTCGGAGGAGCTCGGCCTCATCGGCGCCACCGTCCTGCTGGTGCTCTACTCGCTGCTGATCGCCCGCGGGCTGATGATCGCCGCCAATGCGCCGACGGTGTTCACGCGGCTGCTGGCCGGCTCGATCACGCTGATCTTCTTCACCTACGCCTTCGTCAACATGGGCATGGTGAGCGGCATCCTGCCGGTCGTCGGCGTGCCGCTGCCCTTCATCAGCTACGGCGGCACCGCGCTGGTCACGCTGTTCTTCGGCGTCGGCATATTGATGTCGATCCACAAGCACCGCATGCTGGTGCAGAAGTGACCAAGCGTTTCGCGCCCCTGCTGGCCGCACTGGTCGTAGCCGCCTGCGGCACGCCGGCGACGCGGCCGGGCGCCGAGCGCTCCGAAGCCGTCACGCCGCAGGCGGCGAAGCCGGCGCCGCAGAAACCGCCGGCCTGGGTGCTGAAGAAGGGCGGCGGCTACTATCAGGACGACGGCCCCGGCGACAATCCGCCCGACAATCTCGACGCGATTCCCGACGCCGTGCCGAAGTGGGAACCGCCGCACCGCTTCGCCAACAATTCCTATTCGGTGCTGGGCCGCGACTACGTGCCGCTCAAGCCCGGCATGCCCTACCGCGCGACCGGCATCGCCAGCTGGTACGGCCGCAAGTTCAACGGCCAGAAGACCTCGTCGGGCGAGGTCTACGACATGTACGGCATGACGGCGGCGCATGCGACGCTGCCGATCCCCTCGTACGCGCGCGTCATCAATCCCGCCAACGGCAAGTCGGTGATCGTGCGCATCAACGACCGCGGGCCGTTCCACGCCGGGCGCCTGATCGACCTTTCCTATACGGCCGCGTGGAAGCTCGGCTACATCGGCAACGGCAGCACGCGGGTGGAAGTCGAGAGCGTGCAGCCGGGCCAGGAGACGCTGCTGGCCCAGGCGCCGCCGGCGCAGGCCGGCGACGGCGATCCGATCGCCCGCTTCGCCGCGGACCCCGAGCCGCCGGCGAAGCCGCTGCCCGAGGTCAAGGACGCCGGGGGCCATTACCTGCAGCTCGGCGCGTTCGGCAACCGCGACAACGCCGAAGCCCTGAAGTCGCGCCTCGCGCGCGAACTGGGCACTCTCGGCGAGAAACTCGTGGTGCAATCGTCCGGCAGGCTCTATCGCGTGCAGCTCGGCCCATGGGCCGACGCCCAGGAAGCCCGCGCCGTCGCCGACCGCCTCCGCGAAACGCTGGATGCCGCGCCCGTCGTCGTCCAGCGCTGACCTTATAATCCGGGCTATCCACCGGCTGCACATCCATGCGTTCCCTTCGCCTTTTCTCCTTCCTTTTCGCCGCGCTGTTCGCGCTTTCCGTCCACGCCCAGCTGATGCCGCCGGCGCCGGCCGTCGCCGCCCGCGCCTGGCTGCTGATGGACCACGCGTCGAACCAGGCGCTCGCCGGGGCGAACGCCGACGCGCGCATCGAGCCGGCTTCGCTGACCAAGCTGATGACCGCCTACATCGTCTTCGGCGCGGTCAAGCAGGGCATCGTCAAGCCCGACCAGCAGATACCGGCGTCCGAGAAGGCCTGGAAGGCGCCGGGCTCGCGCATGTTCATCGAGCCCAACAAGCCGGTCAGCGTCAATGAGCTGATCCGCGGCATGATCGTGCAGTCGGGCAACGACGCCTGCATCGCGCTGGCCGAGGCGGTCGCCGGCTCCGAGGCCGGCTTCGTGCAGATGATGAACCACGAGGCGGCGCGGCTGGGACTGAAGCACACCCACTTCATGAACGCCACCGACCTGCCCGATCCGCAGCACTACACGACCGTGGCCGATCTCGCGCATCTGACCTCGGCGCTGATCCGCGACTATCCCGAGTTCTACCCGATCTACTCGATGAAGGAGTACCGCTACAACAAAATCACGCAGCCGAACCGCAACCGCCTGCTGTGGCTCGATCCGACCGTCGACGGCGTCAAGACCGGCCACACGGAAGCGGCGGGCTTCTGCCTGGTCGCATCGGCCAAGCGCGGCTCGCGGCGGCTGCTGTCGGTGCTGGTCGGCGCGGACTTCGACCTGCTGCGCGCGCAGGAATCGCAGAAGCTGCTCAACTTCGGCTTCCAGGCCTTCGACGGCGTCAAGCTCTACGACAAGGGCCAGACGGTGGCCGAGCCGAAGGTCTTCAAGGGCGCCAAGGGCGCCGTGAAGGCCGGCTTCAGCGACGACTTCGTGATCTCGCTGCCGCGCGGCGCCGCCGACAAGATCAAGGTCGACCTGATCAGCGTGCAGCCGCTGCTGGCGCCGCTGCAGCAGGGGCAGCGCGTGGCGACCCTGCGCGTCTCGCTGAACATCAACGGCGAACGGAAGGTGTGGGGCGAGTACCCGGTGGTGGCGCTCGAGGACGTGCCGGTCGCCGGCATCGTCGGTCGCGCCTGGGACAGCGTGCGCCTGTTCTTCCAATGACGCTCGCCTATCTCAACGGCAGCTTCCTGCCGCTCGCCGAGGCGCGCGTCTCGGCGATGGACCGCGGCTTCCTGTTCGGCGACGGCGTCTACGAGGTCATCCCCGTCTATTCGCGCCGGCCGTTCCGGCTCGACGAGCACCTGGCGCGCCTGCAGCGCAGCCTCGACGGCATCCGGCTGGCGAACCCGCATACGGCGGACGAGTGGAAATCGCTGATCGGCCGCATCGTCGCCGAGGCCGACTCGGACGACCAGTCGGTGTACCTGCAGGTCACGCGCGGGCCGATGGAAAGGCGCAATCACGCCTTCCCGCAGACGGTCGTGCCGACCGTCTTCATGAACGCCGAGCCGCTCGTCACGCCGCCGCCCGAGCTCTGCGCCGCCGGCGTCGCGGCCGTTTCCGCGGCCGACTTCCGCTGGCTGCGCTGCGACCTCAAGTCGATCTCGCTGCTCGCCAACTGCCTGCTGCGCCAGCTGGCGGTCGATGCCGGCTGCGCCGAGACCGTGCTGCTGCGCGACGGCTTCCTGTCCGAAGGCGCCGCCTCGAACATCTTCGCGGTGAAGGACGGCGTGCTGCTGGCGCCGGAGAAGAACCACCTGATGCTGCCGGGCATCACCTACGACGTGGTGCTCGAGCTCGCGGCCGCGCACGGCCTGCCGTGCCAGGTGCGCGACGTGCCCGAAGCCGAAGTGCGCGGCGCCGACGAACTCTGGCTCACCTCCTCGACCAAGGAGGTGCTGCCGATCGTCGCGCTCGACGGCCGGCCGGTCGGCAGCGGCCGGCCGGGCCCGGTGTTCGCGAAGATGTTCGACTGGTACCAGCACTACAAGCGCGAAGTGATGCGCCGTGGCTGACGAGACGCTGCTCGACTTCCCGTGCGACTTTCCGCTCAAGATCATGGGCGCGGCCAAGGACGACTTCGCGCAGGCGGTCTGCGCGGTGGTCGTGCGCCACGCCCCGGACTTCGACGTGGCGAGCGTCGAGATGCGCGCCTCGAGCGGCGGCAAGTACGTCTCGCTGACCTGCACCATCCGCGCGACCTCGAAGGCGCAGCTCGACGCGCTCTATCGGGAGCTGACCTCGCATCCGCTGGTGAAGGTAGTGCTGTGAGCGTCGCGGTTCGCCGCCTCGGCCGCGTCGACTACGAGCCGACTTGGCACGCGATGCAGGACTTCAACGCGTCGCGTACCGAGGCGACGCCCGACGAAATCTGGTTCTGCGAGCACCCTCCCGTGTTCACGCTGGGCCTCGCCGGCAAGCCCGAGCACCTGCTGCGCGACATCGGCGTGCCGGTCGTCAAGATCGACCGCGGCGGGCAGATCACCTATCACGGTCCCGGCCAGGTCGTCGCCTACCTGCTGCTCGACCTGCGCCGCCGCAAGCTCGGCGTGCGCGAGCTGGTACAGCGCATGGAGCAGGCGCTGATCGACCTGCTGGCCGACTACGGCGTCAAGGCCGAGCGCCTGGCCGGCGCGCCGGGCGTCTATGTCGGCGGCGCCAAGATCGGCGCGCTCGGGCTGCGCGTCAAGAACGGCGGCTGCTACCACGGCCTCGCCTTCAACGTCGACATGGACCTCGCGCCGTTCGCCGCGATCAACCCCTGCGGTTACGAGGGCATGCCGGTCACCCAGCTGCGGGAACTTTGCGGCATCATCGACCTTCCCTCCATCATCGAACGGCTACAGGCCCACCTGCTGAGAGTTCTCGAGTCATGAGCGAAAAACAAAAGGGCGAAGCGAAGACCGCGCGCATCCCGATCAAGATCGTGCCATTGCCGTCGCCGCTGAAAAAGCCCGACTGGATCCGCGTCAAGGCCGGCTCGTCGGCGACGCGCTTCGCCGACGTCAAGGCGATCCTGCGCGAGCACCATCTGCACACGGTATGCGAGGAGGCCACCTGCCCGAACATCGGCGAGTGCTTCGGCAAGGGCACCGCCACCTTCATGATCCTCGGCGACCTGTGCACGCGCCGCTGCCCGTTCTGCGACGTCGGCCACGGCAAGCCGCTCCCGCCGGATCCGGAGGAGCCGCAGAAGCTCGCCGAAACCGTCGCCGCGCTCAAGCTCAAGTACGTCGTGATCACCAGCGTCGACCGCGACGACCTCAAGGACGGCGGCGCCGCGCATTTCGCCGCCTGCATCGCCAGGCTGCGCGCGCTGTCGCCAGGGACGCGCATCGAAGTGCTGGTGCCCGATTTCCGCGGCCGCCTGCAAGCCGCGCTCGACGCCTTCGAAGGCGCGCTGCCCGACGTCATGAACCACAACCTCGAGACGGTGCCGCGGCTCTACAAGCAGGCGCGCCCCGGCGCCGACTACGCGCATTCGCTGAAGCTGCTGAAGGACTTCAAGGCGCGCCATCCCGAAGTCGCGACCAAGTCCGGCCTCATGGTCGGCATCGGCGAGACCGACGAGGAAATCCTCGAAGTGATGCGCGACCTGCGCGCGCACGACGTCGAGATGCTGACCATCGGCCAGTACCTGGCGCCGTCGAACCACCACCTGCCGGTGACGCGCTACGTGCATCCCGACGTCTTCCGCATGTTCGAGCAGCGCGCCAAGGAGATGGGCTTCAGCAGCGCCGCCTGCGCGCCCCTGGTCCGTTCGAGCTATCACGCCGACATGCAGGCGCATCTGGCCGGCGTTTGAACCGCCCTTAGAGTCCCGTCCGCCGGCGCGTGCGGCGAGCGCTCGCCGCGCGCCATCCTCCGCCCGGACTACAGACGTGCCGGTATTGCCGCGCCCGGACGCACGCGGCAAACTCCTTCGAGCATGAAGCGAGCATATCCGCACGCCTTCATGCGATTCCTGAAGGAGGATTCCCATGCCAGCCAGAAAGATGTTCTCCCACAGCGTGGTGCCGCTGCCCGCCGGTCCCGGACTCACCCCGCAGGGCCTGATCGTCAGCGCGGCGGAGCCGAAGCATCGTCAGGAAACGATGACCTTGCACTTCTCGCTGAGTCCGTCCGCGGCCCGTCAGCAGGAATTGGAGGGGCGCGTCGCCCGCGGCGAGGTCGTTCCGTTCCAGGAGCAGGCGGCGAAGTACGGCGCCGATGCGGCAAGCGCCGGCGCGCTCGCAGCCTGGCTCAAGCAGCAGGGCTTCACGATCGCGCACGTGACGCCGGACAACACCAGCATCTACGCCAGCGCCACCGCGTCGCAGATCGAAGCGAGCCTCGGCGTGCATATGGTGCGCGTCACCCGCGACGGCCAGACCTACACTGCCGCGAGCGATGCGCCGAGCCTGCCGGACGGCGTGGCGCAGGACGTGCTCCACATCGGCGGGCTGCAGCCCTTCCTGCGTGCGCACAGGCACTGCCGGATCAGCCATCGCATTCCGGAGGACGGCGCCGGCGCCCAGCCCGCGCCGGCCATCGCCAACGCGCCGCCCTATCTCGTCGCCGAGATCCTCGGCGCCTACAACGCCGACGACCTCAAGCTCACCGGCGCCGGCCAGGAGATCGCGATCCTCATCGACACGTTTCCGCTCGACAGCGATCTGACGGCGTTCTGGAAATTCAACAAGATCCCCCCGGACTTGAAGCGCATCGCCAAGATCAAGGTGGGCAGCGGCACGCTGCCGCCGCCCGAAGGCGAGGAGAGCCTCGACGCGCAATGGGCCAGCGGCATCGCCCCCAAGGCGGCCGTGCGCATCTATGCGGCCGGCTCGCTGCAATTCACCGATCTCGACCGCGCCATCGACGCCATCATCGCCGACGCGGCGCAGCGCCCCGGGCTGCGCCAGGTGTCGATCAGCCTCGGCATCGGCGAAACCTACCTGGGCGGGCCTTCGGGCGAAGTGGCGACCGAGCACCAGAAGTTCCTGCGCCTGGCGGCCGCGGGCGTGAACGTCTTCGTGTCGAGCGGCGATGCGGGCTCCAATCCCGACGGCACCGGGCATTCGGCAGGCGGCCCGCTGCAGGCCGAGTACGAAGCCTCCGATCCCTGCGTGATCGGCGTCGGCGGCACCTCGCTGACGCTGTCGCCGAATGGCTCGGTCGCCGCAGAGGTCGCCTGGCCGAGCAGCGGCGGCGGCAAGAGCCTCTATTTCGCGCGTCCCGACTGGCAGCAAGGCGACGGCGTTCCGGACGGCGCGCAGCGGCTGGTTCCGGACGTCGCCCTCGCGGCCGATCCCGACGAAGGCGCGGTGCTGTTCCTCAACGGCCAGCGCCTGCAGATCGGCGGCACCAGCTGGAGCGCCCCGGTGTGGGCGGGGTTCTGCGCGCTGCTGAACGAGGCGCGGCACAGGAAGGGAAAGGAGCCGCTGCCCTTCCTCAACCCGTTGCTGTATCCGCTGCTCGGCAGCGGCTGCTTCCGCGACATCGACTCGGGCACCAACGGCAGCTATCAGGCCTCACCCGGCTACGACCTGGTCACCGGCCTCGGCGTGCCCGACATGGAGCAGCTGGCGGCAAGGCTGGCCTGACGAGCGCCTTCCCGCCCTCCGCGCGCGCATGCTGCGACGCGGAGTGCATTTCCATGGCGATGCTAGTAGCATTCACCGCCTGTCACCGCCATGGGAGGCGAGATGAAAGCTGCCGTAGACAAGGCCTTGCTGGTCGTCGTCGCGATCTTCGCCAAGCTGCTCTTCATGATCTACAAGCTGCTCGCCTGGCCGGTGGCGCTGATCGCGCTGTTCGTCGTCGCCTGGCTGGTCTTCCTGGCGACCCAGGGCTTTCCCGAGGCGCGGCTCCTGCTGCTCGGCGCGGCCGCGGCAAGCGGCTACGCGCTCTACCACTACGGCGACGCGACCCTGCCGAGGTCGGTCGGCGCCGGCGGCTGGGCCAGCCGCCTCAGCGACCGCTTCATCGCCTGGCTCGGCACGATCAAGTTCTTCACCTCGCCGCTGTGCCTCGTCGAGGATCCGGGCTCCTACCGCATCAAGGGCACCGACATCCGCGCGCTGGTCGACGGCGATCATCCGTTGCTGCAGCCCGGCGACATCCTGCTGCGCGGCTACGACGGCTACCTCGACGGCGAGCTGATCCGGCGCACCGGCGGCGCCGCCGGCGCCGGACGCTACCTGTCGCATGCCGCGCTCTACGTCGGGCCGATCGACGGCAGCCGCGACAAGGCGCTCGCCGCGCGCCGCCTCAAGGTGATGGACGCGGACGGCGCCTGGCGCGCCGCGACCGATGCCGAAAAGGACCGCGTGCGCGACGATCCCGGCTACTTCCAGGCCGGCCGTCAGATGGTGATCCACTCGATGGCGAAAGGCGTCCACGTCGAGGACATCCTGACCTTCGTGCGCTGCGACTACCTGATCGTGCTCAGGCTTCCCGAGCAGATCACGCTGTCTCCGGAGGAAACGGCCAACCAGCCGCTGGTGCAACTAGCCAACGACGCGCTGTCGATCGACGAACGCCTGACGCAGCGGCAGACGGTGTCGCGCGACGAGATCGTCGCCGCCGCCCGCGATTCCGCGCTGGGGCGCATCGGCACCGGCTACGACTTCCTGTTCGACAGCTGCAAGACCTTCCACAAGTTCAGCTGCTCAGAGTTCGTCTACTACTGCTACAAGAGCGTGCATCGCTACATCGGCCTGACGCCCAAGACGCATTCGTTCGCCGGATTCTTCAAGCGCGTCACCATCTCGCCGGCCGACGTCTATGCGGCCTGCGATCCGGGCGGAAAACTGACGCTGGTCTGGTCCAACGTGCCGCAGGACGCCTGAGCGGGAGCACGCAAAGACGGCGTCACTGGCACGGCCGCTCAAGTAGAATGGCGCGTCGAAGGGGAAATCCACGGACATGAAAATCGACTTGCGCAAGATCTACCGGTTCGAGGCGATCAGCCACGCACCGGGCGCCGCGCTGCCGAGCGGCGGCGACATCTACTACGAATGCACCGAGTGCACCCATGTCGTGAGCTCCGTGCCGCACATCGTCGCCCACTGCGAGTGCGGCAACCTGCACGGCAAGGGTGGCAAGGTCGACATCAAGGATCCGGCCAAGGTCAAGCCCGTCCGCGGCAAGCTGAAGTAACCCCCAAGGGCGAGCAAGTGGGCCCGCCCCCTCCCATCCTCCCCCTCGCGGGGGAGGCGACTGATTGGCTCGCTGCGCTCGCTATTGCCTGGCGCTTCATCAACCCATGAACACGCTCAATCCGGCCCAGCGGGAGGCCATACGCTATCTCGACGGTCCGCTGCTGGTGCTGGCCGGCGCGGGCAGCGGCAAGACCCGCGTCATCACCCACAAGATCGCCTACCTCGTCGAGGAGTGCGGCATCGCGCCGCAGAAGATCGCCGCCATCACCTTCACCAACAAGGCGGCGAAGGAGATGCAGGAACGCGCGGCGAAGCTGCTCAAGGGCAAGCCCGTCGAGGGCCTGACGATCTGCACCTTCCACGCGCTCGGCGCGAAATTCCTGCGCCAGGAGGCGCGGCACGCGGGCCTCAAGCCCTCGTTCTCGATCCTCGACGCCGCCGACACCGGCGCGCTGTTCCAGGATCTGCTGAAGGACGCCGACAAGGGCCGCGTGCGGCTGGTCCAGAACCGCATCTCGCTGTGGAAGAACGCGCTGGTCGGTCCCGACGAAGCTTTGAAGATCGCGGCCAACGACATCGAGGCGCAGGCCGCGCGCACCTATGTCGACTACGAGCGCACGCTCAAGGCCTACCAGGCGGTCGACTTCGACGACCTGATCCGCCTGCCGGCGCTGCTGCTCGAATCGAACGACGAAGTGGCGAGCCGCTGGCGCAGCCGCATCTGGCACCTGCTGGTCGACGAGTACCAGGACACCAACCGCTGCCAGTACCGGCTGGTGCGCCTGCTGACCGAGCCGCGCGCCTCGTTCACGGCGGTCGGCGACGACGACCAGTCGATCTACGGCTGGCGCGGCGCCGACATCGAGAACCTCCGCGCCTTGCGTTCCGACTATCCGCAGCTGCACGTCGTCAAGCTCGAGCAGAACTACCGCTCGACCACGCGCATCCTCGCCGCCGCCAACAGCGTCATCGCGCGCAATCCCAAGCTGTTCGAGAAGAAGCTGTGGTCCGAGCGCGGCCACGGCGAGGCGATCCAGGTGATCGCCTGCCGCGACGACGAGCACGAGGCCGAGTGGGTGGTCAACAAACTGGCTGCGCACAAGTTCGAGCACCGCGGCAAGTGGTCCGACTACGCGATCCTCTACCGCGGCAACTACCAGGCGAAGGCCTTCGAGCAGCAGTTGCGCGCGCAGAAGGCGCCCTACCTGCTGTCGGGCGGCCAGTCGTTCTTCGATCGCGCCGAGATCAAGGACGTGATGAGCTACCTGCGGCTGCTCTCCAACGGCGACGACGATCCGGCCTTCATCCGCGCCGTGACGACGCCGAAGCGCGGCATCGGCGGCACCACGCTGGAGGCGCTCGGCCGCGCGGCCGGACGGCGCCACATCAGCCTGTTCGCCGCGGCCTTCGCGCCCGGCGCGGAAAGCGAGATCAACCCGAAGCAGCTCGCTGCGGTCAAGGAATTCTGCGACTTCATCAACCGCATCGAGTGGCGCGCCGCGCGCGAGCCGGCCGGGCAGGTGCTGACCGACCTGCTGCGCGCCATCGGCTACGAATCCTGGCTGTTCGAGACGCTCGAGGCGCCCGCGGCGGAAGCGCGCTGGAGCAACGTGCGCGACTTCGTCGCCTGGTTAGCGCAGAAGGGCGAGGAAGAGAACAAGAACCTGCTCGAACTCGCGCAGACCGTCGCGCTGATCACCATGCTCGACAAGAACGAGCAGGACCACGACGCCGTGCAGCTCGCGACGCTGCACGCCGCCAAGGGGCTCGAGTTCCGCCACGTCTTCCTGGTCGGCGTGGAGGAGGGCATCCTGCCGCACCGCGAATCGATCGAGCTCGGCAACATCGAGGAGGAGCGCCGGCTGATGTACGTTGGCGTCACGCGCGCGCAGCTCTCCCTGTTCGTCACCTTCTGCGAGAAGCGCAAGCAGGGCCGCGAAGTCCTGACGCGCGAGCCTTCGCGCTTCATCGCCGAGATGGGCGACGACCTCAGGATGGCGGGCAAGAGCCGCGAAGCGGCGGCGGACGACAAGGAGGCGGGCCGCGCCAAGCTCGCGCGCTTCAAGGAACTGCTCGCCAAGAAATAGAAGGGGCGGCTCCAGGCCGCCCCCGCTTGCCGGAAGAACCGGAAACTACTTGATGTCGGAACCGACCTGCTTGAAGAGATAGGCGATCGCGTTCTTCACTTCCGCGTCGGTCAGGTCCGCCATGCCGCCGCGCGCCGGCATCTTGCCGTGGCCGTGAATGACGGAAGCGGTCAGCGCGTCGAGGCCCTTGGAGCCGCGCTGCGCCCAGGCCGCCTTGTCGCTGACCTTGGGCGCGCCCTTCTCTCCCGTCTGGTGGCACTTGAGGCACACCGTCTTGGCGATCTCCTCGCCGCTGCGCTCGCTGCCCTGGATCTTCTCGCCCGCCGCCGGCGCCTTGAAGTTGGCGCCCGACTGGTTCGCCATGAAGGCGATGGCGCGCGCCAGTTCCTCGTCGGTCGCGTCCGAGGCGCCCTTCGGCGGCATGGCGTTCTTGCCGGCCTTGGCCGACTTCACCAGGTTGTCGAGGCCGACGCCGATGCGCGGCGCCCAGCCGGCCTTGTCGCCGATCTTCGGCACGTTGGGCGGGCTCGCCGTGCCCGGGCCGGTGCCGTGGCAGGCGTTGCAGAAGGTCTTGACGATCTCTTCGCCGCTGCGGTTGCCGGCCGCGCCGGCCTGGGGCGCCGCGCCGGCGACTTCGACATGCGCCACCGGCTTGATGCGTTCGTTGACGGCGGCATCGTCCGCCTTGGAATTGCCGCCCATCGCGTGGGCCAGGGTGCCGGACAATGCGAGAGCACCCGCAACGGCGAGAGTCAGGGATTTGGTATGCAGCATTTTGATTCTTCCTTAGCCGAGAAAGCCCCGTCGTTGGGGAGGATAAGCGCAGGAATTATAGTCAGTTTATGGACGCCGGCCAGCAAAAGCGCTATCCTGCGAGCCCCAATGCGCCCGTAGCTCAGCTGGATAGAGTACTGCCCTCCGAAGGCAGGGGTCGTGCGTTCGAATCGCGCCGGGCGCGCCAGAAAAAGTGGAAGAGGCCGATTCCGGATGGGGTCGGCCTTTTGACTTTTTGCGACCTGCGCCATCCAGCCATCTGGGTCAGGGCCCGGCTATCGCCCGCTATTGCGGAAGCCGAAGTGTTCAATATAATGAACACATGACAAACCTTCAGTCTGCCCTTGCAAGTCAGCGAAAGCGTTCCGGCATGAGCCAGCAGAACGTTGCGGAGCGCGTCGGCGCCGGACGCACGACCATCGTCGCAATCGACAGCGGCAACATCGCGCGCGTGGCCTTTGGAACGATACGTTCATATGCCGATCAGCTCGGCATGTCGATCGAATTGGTAAAGCCCCGCGAGTTGGAGCGCATGGAACGCAGGCTCGCCCGGGCAGAACAGGCGCGCCTCGACGCGGAGCGGAAGACCAAGCATCTGCTGATTGCGTTGAGTCTGGACCGCAAGCGCGTAGCAAGCGCGCGAAGGCAGGTCGATCTCTGGGAGAGGGGCCGCACATGCAGCCCGGTCTACATCGAACGCTGGCGCGCGATCCTCGATGGGAAGATCTCGGATATTGCCCAGCGGCTGGCCGCGGCGGCGCAGTCGGAATGGGCTAACGCGCTCTTCCAGAACTCGCCGTTCGTCGGAGCCGGGCGGTCGTGAATCTCGAGGCCATCGCGGTCCTCCTGGATGAAGCCCGCAAGCGGATCCATCATTCCGAGTACGTGATCGTCGGCAGCCTCTCGGTGATCGGGCTGGGGGACCGCGTCGAGATACCGGCGCGGATGACGATGTCCAACGACGTCGACTGCTACCCGTCGGAGGATCCCGTTCGAGCATTCGATCTCACTCCGGCGCTGGGCCCCGAATCCGAATTCGCACGCAAATTCGGCTATTACCTGGATGCGGTATCCCCCAAGTTGCCGACCCTCCCCGACGGATGGGACGACCGCCTCGTCGAGGTCAAGCTCGATAACGGCATTCTGCTCAAGTGCCTCGACCCCAACGACGCTGCGGTGTCCAAGTACGCGCGCGGCGAGGTACGCGACGAGGAATGGATTCGCGCCGGCCTGGAGGCCTCGATTCTTTCCATGGCCACCATCAAGCAGCGATTGCAGAGCACGTTTTTCCTCGACGACCATGAGGAACAGGCCACCAAGCAGCGCGTGGCGAGCGACGAGGCGTGGCTGGGAATGCAGCGGACTGCGCGCAAGCAACGATCCTAGCTGCCGAGTGCGAGAAGCCGCGCAAGCAAGTGTGATAGCCTTTCCGGCCATGGACTATCGCATCCTCCCCGTAACGCCCTTCGCGCAGAACTGCACCCTGCTGTGGTGCGAGGAAACCATGAAGGGCGCCGTCGTCGATCCCGGCGGCGACATCGACGAGATCGTCAAGGCGGCGGCGCAGCTCGGCATCGCGCTGGAGAAGGTGCTGCTCACCCACGGGCACATCGATCATGCCGGCGCCGCGGCGGAGTTCGCCGCGCGGCTGCACCTGCCGATCGAGGGTCCGCAGCGCGAGGACGCCTTCTGGATCGAGCAGTTGCCGCACCAGAGCCAGATGTTCGGCTTTCCGCACAGCGCCGCGTTCACGCCCGACCGCTGGCTGGAGGACGGCGACACCGTCCGGGTCGGCAAGGTCGTGCTCGAGGTGATCCATACACCGGGCCACACGCCGGGCCACGTCTGCTTCTTCCACCGCCCATCGAAGCTCGCCATCGTCGGCGACGTGCTGTTCGCCGGTTCGGTCGGCCGCACCGATTTCCCGCGCGGCGACCACCGCGCGCTGATCGATTCGATCCGCGGCAAGCTCTGGCCGCTGGGCGACGACGTGCGCTTCATCTGCGGCCACGGGCCGATGTCCACGTTCGGCGAGGAGCGCGTCTCCAATCCCTTCGTCGCGGATGGCGTCTGAGCCGCCGCTCTCCGCTCGCGCGCGCCGCGCCGCGGCAGTCTTGCTCAAGATCGCCGGCGCCGTCCTTGCTGTCGTAGTGGTCGTCGGCGCCTTGGGCGCCGCCTTCGTTTCGAGCCGCTATTTCGGCGCGGCGATCGAGGGCGAACTCGCCCGCTCGATGCTGCAGGCGAAGCATCGCACGCTGCGCTTCGACGGTCCGCTGGAGATCTTCTTCTGGCCCGACGCGGGCTTCCAGGTCAGCCGCGTGTCGCTGTCCGAGGCCGGCAGTTCCCAGGAATTCGCCGCGCTCGACTCGGCGCGCTTCTCGGTGGCGGTCATGCCGCTGTTCCACGGCCAGGTCGTCATCGACGACTGCCGCGTCGAAGGGCTGAAGGCCGCCATCGTCAAGCATCGCGACGGCACGCTGAACATCGACGATCTGTTCGTCGCCGAAAAGCCGTCGAACGCCCGATTCACGATCGACGCCGCTGCAATCGGCATCGGCCATGCGGCGCTCGGCTGGATCGACGAAGCTCGCGGCACGAACGTCGCCGTCGCCGACCTCGACGTTTCCGGCACCCGTTTGCAGGCCGATACCGCCGCCAAGACGCTGCGGGCGGACGCCCTCGCGCTCGCTGGCCGCATCGACGGCACGCGCGTGCAACTCGCGCTGAACGGCTTCGCCGCTTCGCCGACGGCGATCGCCGCGGATCGCGCGGGCGCGGACTTCGATTACTCGGCCGCCGATACGGCGCTGAAGGGGTCGCTGAGCGCGCATCTCGCCGTCGACCCGCAAGGCGGCACGATCGCGCTCGAGCGTCTCGCGGGCGACGTCGGCATCGCCCATCCGCGCCTCGTCAAGCGCCTCGAGCTGCCGCTGCGCGGCGCCTTCCAAGCAGGGCGCGAGACCGCGCGCGGCGACCTGGAAACGCGCTTCGACGAATCGAAGGCGACGCTGAAATTCGCGGTGCCGCGCTATTCGCCGCCGGCGCTGCATGTCGACGTCGACATCGACCGCCTCGACGTCGGCCGCTATCTCGCGCCGCGCCGCGACGAGCCGCAGCAGCAGAAAACGCGCAGCTCCGCGCTGGACTTCACCGCGCTCGACGGCCTCCAGCTCGAGGGCACGGCCAGGATCGGCAGCCTCGAGATCGCCGGCGTGAAGACCCGCAACATCAAGCTGGAAATCCGCGGCACGCCGGCAAAGCTCGACGTCCGCGGCGTCGGCGCGAAGGGAGGATGAAGATGCGGCTCGGCGTCGACCTCGGCGGCACCAAGATCGAAGTCGTCGCGCTCGCCGACGACGGCGCGGAACTGCTGCGCCGGCGCGTCGCGACGCCGCAGGGCGATTACGCCGCGACCGTCGCGGCGGTGAAGGCGCGGGTGATCGCGGCCGAAGGCGAGCTCGGGCGGCAGGGCAGCGTCGGCATCGGCATTCCGGGCGCCGAGTCGCACGTGACCGGTCTCGTCAAGAACGCCAACTCCACCTGGCTGATCGGCCGGCCGCTGCGGCAGGACCTGCAGGCGGCGCTCGCGCGCGAGGTACGGCTCGCCAACGACGCCAACTGCTTCGCGCTGTCGGAGGCGACCGACGGCGCCGCCGCGGGCGCGGAGGTGGTCTTCGGCGTGATCCTCGGCACGGGCGTCGGCGGCGGCGTCGTCGCGCACGGCCGCGTGCTGGCCGGCGCCAATGCCATCGCCGGCGAGTGGGGCCACAACCGGCTCCCCGGCGACGAGGCTTTCTGGCCGCCCTGCTACTGCGGCCGCGCCGGCTGCGTCGAAACTTTTCTTTCCGGACCGGGGATGGCGCGCGACCATGCCGCGCATGGGGGCGCCACGCTGGCCGCCGCCGAGATCGCCGCGCGCGCCGCGGGCGGCGACGCCGCGTGCGAGGCGACGCTGCGCCGCTACGAGTCGCGCCTCGCGCGCGCCCTGGCCGTCGTGATCAACATCCTCGATCCGGACGCCATCGTGCTCGGCGGCGGCCTCTCGAATCTCGATCGGCTCCATCGCAGCGTGCCGGACCTCTGGAGTCCGCATGTGTTCTCCGATCACGTCGCCACGCGGCTCGTGAAGAACCGCCACGGCGATTCCTCCGGCGTGCGCGGAGCGGCCTGGCTATGGTGACGCTCTACGCCGGCGGCGTATCGCCGCTGCCGCCCGAGAACCAGCCGACGGGCATCTTCAAGCGCGCCTGCACCGCGCCGCTGTGGCTCGGCCGCGAGGGCCTGGCCGGCGACGCGCAGGCCGACCGGCGCGTGCACGGCGGTCCGGAGAAGGCGCTGCACCAGTACCCGTTCGCGCACTACGCACTGCTGGCGCAGGCGTTCCCCGCCGCGGCGGCGCTGCTGGTGCGCGGCAGCATCGGCGAGAACCTGAGCGTGGACGGCTGGGACGAGGGCGGGATCGCCATCGGCGACGTGTTCCGTCTCGGCGACGCGGTGATCCAGGTGTCGCAGCCGCGCTCGCCGTGCTGGAAGATCGAGCGCCGCTACGGCGTCGACGGCATGATGCGCCACATCGACGCGCAGGGACTGACGGGCTGGTACTACCGCGTCCTCGAGGAGGGCGAAGTCGCCCCCGGCTGCGCCTTCGAGCGCATCGAGCGGCCGGCGCCGGCGGCGACGCTGCGCCGGCTGTGGCAGTTGCGCCAGGCGGATCACGCCGATCACGCCGAACTCGAAGCGCTCGCCGCGACGCCGGGCCTGACGGCCAGCTGGATCGACAAGCTGCGGTCGCGCGCGCGATGCCTGCGGCAAGGCTGAATCCCTGGCTGCGCGTCTTCCTGCCGTTCGCGGCAGGCTATTTCCTTTCGTATCTGCTGCGCAACGCCAACGCCATCATCGCGCCGGAGCTGACGCGCGATCTCGCGGCCTCGGCCGCCGATCTCGGCCTGCTGACCTCCGCCTACCTGTTCGCCTTCGGCGCCTTCCAGCTGCCGCTGGGCATCCTGCTCGACCGCTACGGGCCGCGCCGCGTCGAGGCCGGCCTGCTGCTCGTCGCAGCGCTCGGCTGCGCGGTCTTCGCCGCGGGCCGGGCGCTGCCCGAACTCGCGCTGGGACGCGGACTCATCGGGCTGGGCGTCTCGGCCTGCCTGATGGCTTCGTTCAAGGCCTTCTCGCTGTGGTTCCCGATCGAGCGCCAGGCCTCCCTCAACGCCGCGGTGATGGCGGCCGGCGGCCTCGGCGCCGTCAGCGCCACGGCGCCGCTCGCCTGGGCGCTGCCGCTGGCCGGCTGGCGCGGCATCTTCGCCGCGCTGTCGCTGCTCGCCGGCGCCGCGGCGTTCGGCATCCTGACGACGCCGGAGAAGCGCGCCGCCGGCGGCACCGAGACGCTCGTCCAGCAGTTGCGCGCGCTCGGCGGCATCTTGCGGAGCCGCGTCTATTGGCGCTACGCGCCGCAGACCGCCATGCTCTCCGGCGGCTTCATGGCGCTGCAGGGGCTCTGGGCCGGACCCTGGCTGATGAGCTTCAACGGCTACGCGCGCGACGCGGCGGCCTTCCACCTGCTGCTGACGAGCATCGCCATGACCATCGGCTTCGTCTCGCTCGCCGCCTTCGTGACGCGCCTGGCACGCGCCGGCATCCCGACGCAGCGCTTTCTCGCCGTCGGCATCGGCGTCGGCATCGCGCTGCTGGCGCTGATCGTCGCCGACGTCGGCGCCACGCATCTGCTGTGGTTCGGCATGGGCCTGGTCTTCTCGGTCACCAATCTCTCCTACGCGCTGCTGGGCGCGAACTTCCCGCTGCAGCTGCAGGGCCGCGCCAACACGGCCCTCAACCTGGCCGCCTTCGTCGGCGCCTTCGGCATCCAGTGGGGCATCGGCGCGCTGGTCGACTTTCTCGGCGGCGCCGGCCTGGGCACGCGCGAGTCCTTCCGCATCGCCTTCGCGATCCTGCTCGCGCTGCAGGCTTGCGCCTGGGGCTGGTTCCTGCTCGGCGCTAGAACTCGAGCGGATCGACGTCCAGGTGCCAGCGTAGGCCGCGCGGCGACTTGAGCCCGTCGAGCGCAGGCGCCCACACGGCGAGGAAGGCCTGCAGCGCCGGGCGGCTGTGCGATTCGACCAGCAGCTGCGCGCGCTCCAGGCTCATCAGGCGCGACAGGCGCATCGGCACCGGATCGTAGAGGGCGACCGGCGCGCGCGAGGGATCCGCCGCGAGCGGCTCGGCGGCGCGGCGGGCGGCGGCGAGAAAGGCGAGCGACTGCTCCATGTCCTTCGCCTCCGCGCGCAGCAGGCACTGGAAGGCGAAAGGCGGAAAGCCGGCGGCCTCGCGCTCGGCGAGCTGGGCGCGCGCGAAGCCGGCGTAGTCGTGTGCGGCCAGCGCGCGGTAGAGCGGATGGTCGGGATATTCGGTCTGGATCAGCACTTCGCCGGGCAGCTCGGCGCGTCCGCTGCGTCCACCCACCTGCATCAGCTGCGAGAACAGCCGCTCCGGGGCGCGAAAGTCGGCGGCGAACAGCGCCGCGTCGGCGCCGACGACGCCGACGAGCGTGAGCCGCGGGAAATCGTGCCCCTTGGCGAGCATCTGCGTGCCGATGAGGATGTCGGCCCGGCCTTCATGGATGGCGGCCAGCAGGGCCTGCCATTTCCGCGGCGTGCTCGCCGAATCGCGGTCGATGCGCAGCACCCGGGCGTCGGGAAAGCGCTCCTGCAGCGCGGCCTCGAGCCGCTGGGTGCCGCGGCCGAAGGGCTGGACGTCCTGGTTGCCGCAGTCGGGGCAGGCCTTCGGGATGCGCGCCTCGAGGCCGCAGTGGTGGCAGCGCAGGCAGCGGTCGGCCAGATGGACGACGAGGTTGGCGGCGCAGCGCGGGCAGCGCGAGACCCAGCCGCAGGACGGGCAGGCGAGCACCGGCGCGTAGCCGCGGCGGTTGAGGAACACCAGGCTCTGCTCGCCGCGCTCCAGCCGCGTGGCCAGCGCCGCGATCAGCGCCGCGGAGAGCCCGTCCTGCAGCTTCTCGCGCCGCGTGTCGACGGCGGCGACTTCGGGCGGCGCCTCGGCGACGGCGCGGCGGCGCAGCTCAAGCAGGCGGTAGCGGCCCGAGGTCGCGTGGTGGAAGCTTTCCAGCGCCGGCGTCGCCGAGCCGAGCACGATCGGAATGTCGAGCTGCTTGGCGCGGAACACCGCGACGTCGCGCGCCGAATAGCGCAGGCCGTCCTGCTGCTTGAACGACGGATCGTGCTCCTCGTCGACGACGATCAGCTGCAGCCTCGGCAGCGGCATGAAGACCGAGAGGCGCGTGCCGAGCACGATGTCGGCGCGGCCTTCGAGGCCGTCGAGGAAGCCGCGGGCGCGCGCCGCTTCCGGCATGCCGCTGTGGGCCGAGACGATGCGGGCGTTCGGAAAGCGCTCGGCGACGCGCATCTCGAGCTGCGGCGTCAGGGCGATCTCGGGCACCAGCATCAGCGCCTGGCCGCCGCGCTTCAGCACCGCGTCGATGGCGCGCAGATAGACCTCGGTCTTGCCGCTGCCGGTGACGCCGTGCAGCAGGAAGACCCCGAAGCCCTGCGCGGCGCCGATGGCGGCGCCCGCCGCGGCCTGGTCGTCGAGCAACCGGGGCAGCGGCGGCTCGGGCTCGGCGGTGCCGTCGCTGACCTTGCGCGCCCGCGGCAGCTTGCCGCGACGCAGCATCGGCGGCAGCGCGAAGGCGACGACCTGGCCGAGCGGGTACTGGTAGTAGCGCGCGCAGAACTCGCACAGCGCCAGCCAGTCGTCGGGCAGCGGCGGCATGTCGCGCAGGATGGCGATCACCGGCTTGAGCTTGTCGGCAGGCTGATCGCTGCTTTCGGCCACCGCGACGATCACGCCGATCTTCTCGCCCAGGCCGAAAGGCACGGCGACGCGCAGCCCCCGGTCGGACGCGCCCGCTTCGGGCGCCAGGTAGTCGAAGAGCCGCGCTAGGGGCGCGTCGAGCGCCACGCGGACAATCGTCATGGCGCGTCAGGGGCTTGCTCGGCCAATCTCGACTTCACCTTCCCTGATCCCCCTAATTCTTTGGTCTCTAATGCTTTTTCGCTTGCCCACAAAACCTGTGGACAACTTTGTGAGTAATGGTGGTCCGGGCGGCGCTAAATGACCGTTTCGAAACAATTTGTTAATACATGCACAACATTTGTGCTGACATAAAGCCAATATTAATCAGTCACTTATCCATTTCGTATTACTTTGGTACGACTGAAACCCGCCTGAGGCCGGCCTAACCCGGTTTCTGTGAATAAGTCAAGCATTGGCCGCCTTTTCGGAAGCCTTGCGGGACCGGGCTTGCCGGGCCGCGCAAGGCCGAAACTCAGGGCCGGTGCTGGTGTACGGCATCGACCAGCGCGGAAACCCGCTCCGGCGGGGTATGTTGCGAGATGCCGTGGCCGAGATTGAAGACATGGCCGCTGCCGGAACCGTAGCCGGCGAGAATGCGCCGCGCCTCCTTGCGCACCGCTTCGTCGGAAGCGAACAGCGCCATCGGGTCCATGTTGCCTTGCAGCGCGACCTTGTCGCCGACCCGCCGGCGCGCCTCGCCAATGTCGGTGGTCCAGTCGAGGCCGATGGCGTCGCAGCCGATCGCGGCGATGGCTTCGAGCCACTGGCCGCCGCCTTTGGTGAAGACGATCGACGGCACGCGCTCGCCGTCGCGGCGCTTGATCAGATCGGCGACGATGCGCTCCATGTAGGCGAGCGAGAACTCGCGATAGGCGTGGGCCGGCAACATGCCGCCCCAGGTGTCGAAGATCTGCACGGCCTGGGCGCCGGATTCGATCTGCGCGTTGAGGTAGTCGGTGACCGCCGTGGTCGTCACCTCGAGGATCCGGTGCAGCAGGTCGGGGCGGTCGAACAGCATGGTCTTGATGGTGCGGAAGTCCTCGGAGCCGCCGCCTTCGACCATGTAGCAGGCGAGCGTGAACGGGCTGCCGGAAAAGCCGATCAGCGGCACCGAATCGGCCAGCGCGCGGCGGATCTCCGCCACCGCATCCATCACGTAGCGCAGATGGACGTTGGGGTCGGGCGCCTGCAAGTCGCGGATCTCCCACTCGTCGCGCAGCGGGCGCTCGAACTTCGGCCCCTCGCCGTCGGCGAAGTAGAGGCCGAGGCCCATCGCGTCCGGCACGGTGAGGATGTCGGAGAACAGGATCGCGGCGTCCAGCCCGTAGCGCGCAAGCGGCTGCAGCGTGACCTCGCAGGCGAGGCTCGGGTCCTTGCAGAGGTTGAGGAAGCTGCCGGCGCGCCGGCGCGTCTCGCAGTACTCGGGGAGGTAGCGGCCGGCCTGGCGCATCAGCCAGACGGGCGTGAAATCGACCGGTTCGCGCAGCAGGGCGCGCAGGAAGTTGTCGTTCTTGGGGCGGGCCATCTCGGCGCTCCGGGTTTCTGGAAAGCAGCCATTATCGCATCCGGGGATGCTTCGTCCACGCTATGGCAGCCGCCATCGCGGCGCCGGACGGCCTACGCGTCTTCGGTGCCCGTCTTCGCCGTGCGCAAGCCGAGGTCCTTGAGCTTGCGATAGAGGTGGGTGCGCTCGAGTCCGGTCTTTTCGGCGAGCCGCGTCATGGCGCCGCCTTCGCGCGCGAGGTGGAACTGGAAGTACATGCGCTCGAAGTATTCGCGCGCCTCGCGCAGCGGCATTTCCATCACTTCCGGCGGCAGTCCCGGCGGCAGGTTGGGATCCTGCGCGGCGCCGGGGAACAGATGGCGCGTCACGTCCTCGGCGGCGATCTCTTCTTCCAGCGCCGCCAAGGCCAGCGACTTCACCGCGCTCCGGAGCTCGCCGAAGCCGCCCGGCCAGTTGTGCTGGCGCAGCGCATTCAGCGCGGAGGTCGATAGGCGCCGTAGCGGCACCTCGCCGGCCTCCGTCAGTTGCTGCAGCAGATGGACGGCGATCTCCGGGATTTCGTCCTTCAGCTGCGTCAGGGTCGGCAGGCCGACCCAGACGTCGAACAGGCGGCGCAGCGCCGCCTCCTCCCAGCCCAGGGCGGCGAGCTCCGCCGGTTCATTGACGGTGGCGGCGACGAGCCGCAAGCCGAACTTCTCGAGGCGCTCGAGCGCGAACACCAGGTTCTTCTGCTGCAGTCGCGTCAGCCGCGACAACTCCTCGCAGTAGAGCGCTCCGCCGGAGGAGGCCTGCAGCGCCTCGAGCGTCAGCGGCGTCGAGTCGTGCGCGAGATCGATCCATGCCTTGCCGGGCGGATGCAGGGTGCGCGCGGCGAGTTCGACGATGCCGCCGGGCGCCGAGCGCAGCAGCACCGCGGCGTTCTTCGCCGCGACCTGCTCGAGGCGCTTCTTCAGGTCCCTGAGCGGCGTCGGGCGCGGGAAGGCCGCGAGCGACAGCCCGCCGGCGCCGGGCTTGCGCCCGACTTCGAGGCCGCGCTTGATCGCCGCCAGCAGCCGCTGCATGCCGATCGGCTTCTCGAGGAAATCGAGCGCGCCGATCTTGGTCGCCTCGACCGCCGTGTCGATGGTGCCGTGGCCCGACATCATGATGACCGGCATGGTGAGCTGGCCGTTTGCCGCCCATTCCTTGAGCAGGGTGATGCCGTCGGTGTCCGGCATCCAGATGTCGAGCAGCACCAGGTCGGGGCGCGTGGCTTCCCGCGCCTCGCGCGCGGCGGCCGCATTCTCGGCAAGAGCGACGTCGTGGCCTTCGTCGCGCAGGATGTCCGAGAGCAGCTCGCGTATGCCGATTTCGTCGTCGACTACCAGTATCTGTGGCATGGCGTGAATCTTACCCCGAGGCAAGCGGCAGCTTGATGGAAATCTCCGCGCCGCCGGCGGCCGAGTTGGCGAGCCTGATCTCGCCGTGGTGTTCGTCGATCACCTTCTTCACGATGGCGAGCCCGAGGCCGGTGCCCTTGGCCTTGGTCGTCACGTAGGGCTCGAGGGCGCGCGACAGGATCTGCGGCGCAAAGCCGGCGCCGTTGTCGGCGACCCTCAGCACCGCGCGCGTGTCGTCGCGGCGCGTCGATACGCTGATGACCGGGTCGGCGACAGCCGCCTCGGCCAAGGCCTCGCGCGCGTTCTTGACGAGGTTGTGCAGCACCTGGCGCAGCTGGTTGGGGTCGGCCAGCACCGGCGGCAGGCCGTCGGCAAGCGCCATGGCGACGCGCGCGTCGCTCGCCGCGTAGAGATCGAGCACCTCATGCACCAGCGCGTTGAGGTCGAGCGGCGCGATTTCCGGCGGCGGCGTCTTGGCGTAGTCGCGGAAGTCGTTGACCATGTTCTTCATCGCCGCGACCTGGTTGATGATGGTCTGCGTCAAGCGCTGCAGCATGTCGCGCGAGGTCGCGTCGAGCTTGTCGAAAAGCTTGAGCTGCAGGCGCTCGGCCGAGAGCTGGATCGGCGTCAGCGGGTTCTTGATCTCGTGGGCCAGGCGCCGCGCCACCTCGCCCCACGCGGCCGTGCGCTGCGCCGAGATGACGTGGGTGATGTCGTCGAACACGACGACATAGTCGCCGCCGCCCGGCAGCGTCGAGCCGCGCAGCAGCAGCATCTGCGGCGCGCCGCCGGCGTTCGCCAGCTCCAGCTGCTGCTGCCATTCGGCGCCGCGCTCGCGGAAGGCGGCGAGGATCGCCTGCGCGAACCCCTTGTGCTGCGGCCATTGCGCCAGCGGCAGGTTTTCCGCGCCGGCGAGGTCGTCGGCCAGGATGGCCGCGGCGCCGCGGTTGGCGGCGCGCAGCCGGAACTCGGCGTCGAAGGCAAGCACGCCGGCCGACAGGTTGGCGAGCACGCTCTCGAGATAGGCGCTGGTCGCCTCGAGCTGGCTGCGATGGCGCTCGCTGTCGCGGCGCGCTTCGTCGAGCTGCCGCGTCATCTTGCTGAAGGACTGCGTCAGCACGCCGAGCTCGTCGTGCGTCGCCAGGCTGGCACGCGGCGTGAAGTCGCCCGCGGCGACGGCCTGCGTGCCTTCGGCGAGGATCAGCAGCGGCCGCGCCAGGCGCTCGGCGAGGAAGAAGGCCAGCGCCACCGCGGCGAACAGCGCCAGCGTCAGCGTGAAGGTGAGCGTCAGCGTGTAGATGCGCTTGAGGCCTTCCTTGCCGAGCTGGAGCTCCTGGTAGCCGCGGTAGGTCGCGGCCACCGACTCGGCGCTGCGCGCGATGGCGTTCGGCACGCGCTGCGTCAGCTGCAGCACGCGCGGCTCCTGTCCGAGCGCGAGGCCGCGCACGGGCACCAGCGCGCGCAGCAGCAGCCCGGTCTCGACGTCGCCTTCGGCCAGCGCGAGCCCAGGGCCCGATGCCGCGACGCGCAGCTGCGACTGGCTCGGCACCGAGGGCAGCAGGCTGCCGACGTCGCTCGAGCTGCTCGCCAGCACCCGGCCGGACAGCGCGATCAGCGCCGCGCTCTGCACGCCGCTCTGTTCGCGCAGCCGGTTGAGCAGCGTCGGGCTTTGCGCGTCGCCGAGATCGAGCGCCATGCTGCGGCCTTTCGCCAGCAGCTCCTCCTGCAGCGTGTCGAGCACCGTGCGGCCGAGGTTGAGGCCGTCCTCGAGCGCATTGTCGACGCGCACGTCGAACCACGAGTCGATGCTCTTCACCGCGAACTGCATCGACACCGCATAGACGAGCGCGCCGGGCAGCACCGCCATCAGCGCCAGCATGACCAGCAGGCGCCACTTGAGCCGCGAGCCGAAGACGCCGGCGCGGTAGTCGCGCCACAGCGAACGCACCTGCAGCCCGACCAGCGTCAGCAGCGAGACGCCGGCGATCGCATTGACGCCGATCAGCAGCGGATAGTTGCGCGCGAACAGCGCCGTGTTGGCGCTGGCGGTCGCCAGCAGGAACAGCAGGACGGCCGAAAGCGCGGCGATGACGGCCAGCGCTATCTTCATAGCCCCTCCGCCGGGCCGCCCCAAGGAGGGGCCATCAACGGCCTGCGAGCGCAGCGAGCCGGGGTCGCCCCCTTCCTTGGGAAGGGGGTTGGGGGGAAGGTAGTCATTTTTCCGACGCAGTGAACTGCCAGCGCAGCACCTTGGCGTCCACCTGCCACTCGCGGTCGGCCAGCGCGTCGACCTGCAGCGGCTTCGGCAGCTGGCTGCGATCGAGCGAGAGGCGCAGCGCCGCGTTATAGACCTCGCCCGGCTTCAGCACGCCCCTGTCGACGACGGGCAGGGCGGCGATGCGCGAAATGACGCGCAAGGCCTCGGCCAGGCTCTCGAAGCTCTGGTGCAGGGTGCCGAGCGACAGGCGGTATTGCCGCGTCAAGGCATTGTAGGCGAGGCGATACTCGAGGCGCCGGTCGGCGATGTGCTCGTTCACCCAGTACCAGCGCGCGCGCGTCAAATCGAACTCGACGACGAAATAGAGCGGCAGGCCCTTGGCCACCGCCTCCTCGAGCCGCGGGCCGAGCTCGACGGCGAATTCGGCGGACAGCGCATAGCCGTCTTCCGTCGGCGTCAGCGCGGCGCGCCGCGGTTCTATGCTTCCGGCATAAGCGGCGACGGCAAGCGTCAGCAGCGCGGCGCCAAGCCATGCGCTAAGCCGATTTCTCCAGCCGGGCGTAGAAGAAGCCGTCATGTTCGGGATCGGGCAGCAATTGCCATTCGTTGTCGTCGCCCGTCGGACCGGTCGGCAGGCGGATCGCGTCGGCATGGCGGACGACGAAATCCGCGATCTGCCGGGCGTTCTCCTGCGGAAATACCGAACAGGTGCAGTAAAGCATTCTGCCACTGGGCGTCAGCGCCTGCCACAGGGCATCGAGGATTTCGGCCTGCGTACGTGCGAAATTGTCCACATCGCGCGGCCGGCTCAGCCACTTGATGTCGGGATGGCGGCGCGCCACGCCGGCGCCGCTGCACGGCACGTCGGCGAGAATGCGGTCGAAGGGACGCCCGTCCCACCAGTCGGACAGGCGGCGGCAATCGGCGACCTTCACGCT